>JAFWHR010000017.1 GCA_017511945.1 Bacilli bacterium
ACGGAGTTTAAGGGATGATTAATATTCCCTAAAGAAAAAGAATCTTTACTAATATACATAAAGATTCAATATTTATATAAATTATAAAATTAATGATTAAGAAAAAAATTAAAAAAGTACACACTAAACTTGACAAGGTCTATGTGTATTATACATATAATCTTTTTATTATTCTGAGATTGAGTGATGTAGAAAATGGTTTTGAGTTTACTTGAAACCTTTTTTTTGATAGAATTTATTTGAGGGATGAAAAGTGTATTATGAATCTATTAACAATAAAAAAATTAAGTTTTTAAATCAGTTAAAGTTAAAAAAATATAGAGATAGAGAAGGTATGTTTTTAGTTGAGACTGAGAATTTAGTTAAAGAGGCGTATAATAATGGTTATTTAAAAGAGTTATATGTTAGAGAAGGTATTAATATTAATTTAGATGTAGAGACACACTATATAAGTGATAATGTTGTTAAATATCTATCTGATGTTAAAAGTTCTACTGGTATATTTGGACTTTGTAATATGAAAAAGATGAATTTAAAAGAGGGAAGGATACTCGTTTTAGATTCTGTTCAAGATCCGGGTAATATGGGAACTATTATCAGAAGTGCCTGCGCATTTAATATTGATACTATAGTTATTAATGATAAGTGTGCGGATATATACAGTAGTAAAGTTGTAAGATCTTCTGAAGGTATGATATTTAATATGAATATTATTAAATGTGATTTAGTAGATTTTATTAATAATATTAAAAAGAGTCACAAGGTATATGGAACCAATGTAAATGGTGGAAAAAGTTTAAAAAATGTAAAAAAAAATGAAAAGTTTGTTATAATAGTTGGAAATGAGGGAAATGGTGTATCTGATATATTATTAAATTTGGCTGATGAGTTTTTATATATACCTATTAGTGGTAAATGTGAGAGTTTAAATGTATCAGTTGCGACTGGAATTATTTTATATGAACTTGGAGGTGAATAATGTGCTTAAAATTGGAAGAATTGTTAATACTCACGGTATTAAGGGTGAGGTAAGAGTTATATCTGATTTTAAATATAAGGATGACGTTTTTAAAGAGGGTAATATTATATATATAGATGGTAAAAAGTACATTATTAAATCTTATAGAAAACATAAAAATTTTGATTTAATTAAATTAGATGGATTTGATGATATAAATGACGTTTTATTTTTAAAAGGAAAAGGTGTTTTTATTAGTAGAGATGACTATGTTTTTTCTGGTATTTTAAATGAAGATTTATATGGTAAGAAAGTTTATGATAAGAATAAATATATAGGTGTTTTAGAGGAAATTATAAATAATAATGGTCAGGAGTTATTAGTTATAAAAAATGATAGTAAAAATATATTAGTGCCTTATGTTGATGAGTTTGTAGAGAGTATAGATTTAGATATACGTTTAAATTTAATAGAGGGATTTTATGAAGATTGATATACTTACTGTTTTTCCAGAGATGTTTGATGGATTTTTAAACACATCGATAATTAAAAGGGCGATTAGTGATAAGAAAGTTAAAATAAATGTGCATAACATAAGGGATTATAGTACTGATAAACATAAAAAGGTTGACGATTATGGTTATGGTGGTGGAAGAGGTATGGTACTTATGCCTCAGCCTATATTTGATGCGGTAGATGAGTTAAAAAGTGATAATTCTAAAGTTATACTTATGAGTCCTCAGGGAGAAGTTTATAATCAATCTTTGGCATATGATTTAAGTAGTGAGAAACATCTGATTATAATATGTGGTCATTATGAGGGATTTGACGAGAGGATTAGAAGTGTTGCTGATATGGAGATAAGTATTGGTGATTATGTTTTAACTGGTGGTGAAATTCCAAGTATGGTTATAACTGATAGTGTGGTTAGATTATTAGATGGAGTAATTAAAAAAGAATCTCATTTAAATGATTCATTTAATGGGAACATGCTTGACTATCCTGTTTATACTAAACCGGTCAATTTTAGGGGAATGAGAGTACCAGAGGTTTTACTTTCAGGTCATCATGCAAATATAGAAAAATACAGAAAAGAAGAGGCTTTGAAAAAAACTGTTGATAGAAGACCAGATCTATTAGAAAGAGGCAGATCATGAGAAATAGATGTTTTGTAGTTGATAGAAATAGAGTAGATACTTTAGAAGGATACATAGATATAGATAATGTTAAAGGTTTTGATTTTAGACCTCAAAATAAGGTTAAATATGAAGGCGTTGAAGTTGGACATTTGACAGTTTCTTCACCAGAACTTATTAAAAAAGTTTTAATAAGAAAGACTAAAAGAAAGTTAAATATGTATTTAAATTATCTTTTAAATTATGTCTCTTCTGAAGATGACGGTGATGGTTTGGAACTTGTAATAGATGATGTTCAGAGATTTAAAACACTTATCATTAATAAGTATTCTAAATTTTTAGGTAAAAGATATATTGCCTCACTTTTAAAGAAAGTTAGATTTGTTGAAAAAGAACTTGTAAGTAAACTTAAGGAGTTATCTTTTGAAAATGAAAAGGAAACCAAAAGAAGAAGGTAATTGATTTCACAGATAAAAAATTGTATAATGTATATAGAAAGGGGAAGTTAAAGGTGAAAGAGAAAAAGCCTGATAAATGTAAAAAAGAAGATATAGATTATATAAAAGAATATGGTAGTGAAAAATTAAAGTTTAAAAAAAATTCTCCTAAATTTAAGCTTAAAAGTGATGCTGAATATGAAAAGGAAAATAAAACTTGCAGATAAATTAAAAATATGGTAGAATTATTTTCGTGATCCGCTGAGGTTTCGTTACTTATGATCATGAATTAAAAAAGGAGTGATAGACATGAATTTGGTAGATAAAATAACGAAAAGCCAAATTAGAACAGACCTTCCAGAATTCAGAGTTGGTGATACTGTTAAAGTTAACTACAAGATCATCGAGGGAAAAAGAGAGAGAATTCAAGCGTTTGAAGGTATAGTTATTGCCATTAAAGGTAGCGGAGTAAGTAAGAACTTTACTGTTAGAAAAAAGTCTAGTGGTGTTGGAGTTGAGAGAACTTTTCCATATTCATCACCTAAGGTTGACAGTATAGAAGTTACTAGAAAAGGTAGAGTTAGAAGAGCTAAATTAAATTATTTACGTGACCTTAAGGGACAGGCTAAAATTAAAGAGAGAAAATAGGGCACATGCCTTATTTTTTTAAAGGGGAAGAAGAATATGATGCTTGAAAGTGATAAAAAGATAATAGATATTGCTAAAGGACTTATTCCTTATATAATAATAATTGTAGTTGTCGTACTTATAAGATCTTTTATAATTACGCCTATTAAGGTTGATGGGCAGAGTATGTATTCTACTTTAAGTGATGGTGATATATTACTTTTGAAAAAATACGATAAGAGTTATAAGAGATTTGACGTTATAGTTTTTAAAAATGGTAATGATAGATTAATTAAGAGAATAATAGGCCTGCCCGGTGAAAAGATAGAGTATAAAAAAAATAAATTATATGTCAATGACAAGTATGTCAAGGAGCCTTTTTTAAAAAATAATCAAAAGACTTATGATTTTACTTTAGATGAGTTTGATATTGATAAAGTACCTGATGATTGTTATTTTGTCTTAGGTGATAACAGAACTAATTCTACAGATAGTAGGGTTTTAGGTCCCATTGATAAAAGTGTGATTCAGGGTACAACTGATTTTGGAATATTTCCGTTTAGTAAATTTGGAAAATTTAACTGACTTTTGTCAGTTTTTTTGATAAAATTATATTGAGGTAATATGATGAAGATAGTTTTTAACGATTATTTAAATGATAAGATTAAGTTAGATTTTTCAAGTAAGCTTGCACTTATATGTTTAATCATAGTTTTATCTGGCACATTTGGGTGGATATACGAGTTTATATTTTACTATTTTAATGGTGGATGCACAGAGTTTTATATGCAAGGTGGCAACTTTTTACCTTGGATTAACATATATGCGACTGGGGCTTTATTGATTTTGTTTTTATCATACAAATATAAGAAAAAACCTTTTATAGTGTTTTTAATCGGTTTTATATCAGCTGGAGTTTTAGAGTATATAACAGGTTATGTACTTTATCATTTTTGTGATGGTCTTAGACTTTGGGATTATAATAAAGAGATTTTGAATTTTGGCAATATCGATGGATTTATCTGTCTAAGAAGTGTTTTGTTTTTCGGAGTATCTGCACTAATACTTATGTATTTTATGATTCCTTTTTGCATTTATTTATATAAAAAAATAGGTAAGAAAATGTTTATGTATATAAGTTTTAGCTTATGTTTTATATTTTTGTTTGACGAGTTTTACAATTTGATTTTTTCTAGATTACTTAATCTTCCAAAAGCCTCTGATGTATATAAATCTATCGGTTTCAAATATGTAAGTTTTAAGTGAGGTATTTATGAGGTGTAGTTGGTGTAATTTAAAAAATGAAAAATATGTTGAATATCATGATAAGGAATGGGGAGTTTTAAATACTGACGATAGGTATTTATTTGAGATGCTTTTATTAGAATCTTTTCAGGCGGGTCTTTCTTGGGAGTGCATTTTAAATAAGAGAGATGAGTTTAAAAAGGCATATGACAATTTTGATTTTGATAAGGTATGTATGTATGATGAGATTAAAGTAAATGAACTGATTAACAATAAAGGTATTATTAGAAATAAACTTAAGATAATTTTTAGCATTAATAATGCAAAAATATTTAAAAGTATAATTAATGAATATGGTTCTTTTAAAAAGTATTTGGACCTTTATACTAAAGGTACTATTTTATATGAAACGGGTAAGGTTACTAATAAATTATCTGATGAGATATCTTCTGATTTAAGAAATAGGGGTATGAAATTTGTTGGAAGTACAATTATATATTCTTTCCTTCAGGCAGTTGGATATATTTATTCTCACGATAAAGATTGTGATTTGTATAAAGAAGGAAGTTTATGAATATGTATAGATTTATATATTCTTTTTTTATGGAATATTTTTAAAAAATTTGTTATACTTTTTATGGTGATGATATGAATGGTTTTATTGCAGCTTTAGATCAGAGTGGTAAAAGTGTGGATAACGCACTTTCTTTGTATGAAGTTAATTATGATATGAATAGTAGACAAAAGAAGTTAGATGATTTTAAAATGAGAGTCATTAAAAGTAAGTGTTTTAATAGTTCTAAGGTATTTGGTGTTATTATATCTAAAGACATGATTGATGGTTTTATGGATTATCTAAGTGATAAAAAAGTATTTGTAAAGATAGATGAAGGTTTAGAAAGTCAAAAAGACGGGGTTAGACTGTTTAAAGAGATTAGAAATTTTGATCAAATTATCGACAGTTTAAATGGAGTTTATGGGACTAAGGTTAGGTCATTAATTTTAAAAGATGATGAAAAAGGCATTAGTACTTTAGTTAAGCAACAGTTTGATTTAGCTTCAAAAATTTACTCTAAAGGTTTAATTCCAATAATAGAACCTGAGATAAGTATACATGCAGAAAATAAAATAAACTGTGAAAAATTATTAAAAGATGAATTATCTAAATATAGTAACTGTAAATTTAAATACATATTAAAAATTACTCTTCCAGAGATAGATGATTATTATAAAGATTTATTTAATAATGAAAATCTATTATATTTGTCATATTTATCTGGTGGTTATAGTAAAGATAAAGCTATTGAAAAACTTTCTAAAAATAGAGGGATTGCTTGTTTTTCTAGGGCTCTTTTAGAAGGACTTAAGTATGAACAAAATGATTATGAATTTGAGGATATATTATCTAAAAACATAGATGAGATATAT
This sequence comes from Bacilli bacterium, assembly GCA_017511945.1. GTDB lineage: Bacteria > Bacillota_I > Bacilli_A > RF39 > UBA660 > Coprosoma. The sequence continues at coordinate 5,832 of JAFWHR010000017.1, forward strand.
TACAAAAAATTATGAAATGTATAAAAAGATAAATTTGTTGAAATAATAATAAAAAAATGTGATATAATGTTTGAGTCGCATTTAAAAAAATTAATGTTGGGGTGGTAATATGGAAAACGAAAAATTACTTTTTAAACTACTAAAAATGTCTCGTGACGAAAACAAATTACTGAAAGAAAAAATAGCTCTATTAGAAAGTGAATTATCTACGGTTAAAGAGGATAGTACAAGAGATAATTTAACTGGATTATATAACAGAAAAATAGTTGATGAGGCATATGATAATAGTGATACTGTAATAATGTGTGATATAGATAATTTTAAACAGTTGAACGATAATTTTGGTCACAATTTTGGTGATCAGATGTTAGTTGAAATAAGTGATATGATAAAATCATGTGTTAGAAGTACTGATTATGTTTTAAGGTGGGGCGGAGAAGAGTTTTTAATATTTGTCAGAACGTCTAGTATTGAAGTTGCGGTAAGTTTAGCTGAGAGAATTAGAAAAAACACAGAAAATATCAACTTAGGTGATGATAGTAAACCTGTAGTTACTATGAGTTTTGGTGTATCTAAATTAGATAAATCTGATTCTTTAATTAGTGATATTAAAAAAGTGGACGATGCTTTATATGATAGTAAAAAAAGTGGAAAAAATAAAATAACGATAGCCTCTTTGGAAGATAAAAAGTTAATTTTAGGCAATTAACTTTTTATTTGCTTTAAAAAATGGTACAATTATTCTGGAGTGGTAGTGTGATTGTAGATAGAAAAAAGTTAAAAGAAAAATCGAGAGAAAGTGTTAAAAAGACTTATTTAAGAAGTGTTTTAGTTATCTTTATATTTACATTAATAATGGGTGGATATTCAAATATTACAAAATCTAATAATAATTATGAAACTATTAAAAATGTATCTGAAAAAACTGTTATTAAAGATAAAAAGACAAGTGGTGTTTTGGCTCCTATAGTCAACCAAATGACTAAGGATCATTCGGCAATTATATCTTTTGCGAATGCATATAAATTTATGTTTAAAGATAAAAACATATCTAAGGCAGTTCTGTCCTTAATGGCTGCTATAGTTTTTATGCTTTTCTACATATTTATTAAACTAGTTTTAAGTATAGGCAAATACAGGTATTTCTTGGAATCTAGAGTTTATAGGGAAACTAAAACTGAAAAGATACTTTTTCCTTATAGAAGTAGAAAAGTATTTAATATTGCTAAGGTAATATTTATTCGAAATTTTTTTCAATTACTTTGGGATTTAACTATAATTGGTGGATTTATAAAACATTATGAATACAGGATGATCGAATATGTAATGGCTGAAAATCCAGATATAAAATATAGAGAAGCTTTTAGTCTATCTAAAGAGATGATGATGGGATTAAAGTGGCAGACTTTTATTTTAGATTTGTCTTTAATAGGGTGGACATTACTTAGTGTATTTACACTTGGTTTTAGTGATTTACTTTTTTCTGGTGCTTATGTAGAGTTTATATACAGTGAACTTTATATGAGTATTAGAAGGGGGAAGAAGTCATTAACTTATGCACATCTATTAAATGATGAATATTTAGATGCACGTGAAATTAATGGTGAATATCCGCTAGATAAATATAAAGTACCACTTTGGTATAAAAAAGATTTTAAATCTGATTATATGCAGAAGTATTCGATTGTTAATTTAATTTTATTTTTCTTTACTTTTGCTTTTGTCGGTTGGCTTTGGGAAGTTCTACTTTGCCTTCTTACTGACGGAGTACTTGTCAATAGGGGAACTATGCTAGGTCCTTGGCTTCCAATATACGGTTTTGGGATTATATTTATAATTATTATTTTAAAACCATTTAGAAAAAGACCTGTCATATATTTTGTTATGGCTATATTGTTATCTGGCGCTTTGGAATATTCAGCTGCTTGGTATTTGGAGACTTTTAAACACATGAAATGGTGGGATTACAGTGGATATTTTTTAAATTTACATGGAAGAATATGTTTTGAAGGTTTAATAGTATTTGGACTTGGGGCATCTATTGTTACGTACTTCTTATGTCCACTTCTTAATTATTATTATAAAAAAATAGATAAAAAAATAGCTATAATAATATGTATTATTTTACTTACACTATTTGGTATAGACATGATTTACTCATCTATTCATCCGAATGTGGGAAAGGGAATTACATCTTATAGTTATAATGTTAAAGAAAGGTATAGTAATAGAAATTATTAGAATCTGTGAGGTAAAAATATGTATGATGTTTTAATTGTAGGGGCTGGTCCAGCGGGTTTGTTTACGGCATATGAACTTATAGAAAATAATCCTAATTTGAAAATAGGTATTTTAGAAAGAGGATTTAAAGTAAAAAAAAGAGTTTGTCCAATGAATAAAAATAAAGTGCCATGTCAAAACTGCACGCCTTGTGCGATTCTTTCTGGATATGGTGGTGCGGGCACCTTTTCAGATGGGAAGTTAAATTATATTCCCAGATTAGGTAAAAGTGATTTGACTAAATATATGAGTTTGTCAAAGGCAGATAAACTAATTGAAGATACCGAGAGAATATTTAATAAGTTTAAAATGGACGCGGAAGTTTATCCCAGCAATATGGAAGAGGCAATTAATATTAAAAAGAAAGTTGCTATATCAGGGGCTAAACTACTTTTAATTAAACAAAAACATTTGGGTAGTGATCATTTACCTGGATATATTAATGATATGTGTAAATATTTAAAGAAAAAGAATGTAGATTTATTCGATAGATGTGACGTTTTAGATATTAAACCAGGGGATTGTTATACTGTTTTATATAATAAAAATGGTAAAAAGGAAAAGTTAAAATCAAAAGTAGTAGTTGTTACTCCTGGAAGAACTGGGGCTAAATGGGTAGAGGATTATGCGAATAGGCATTCTATTCAATATCTATCTCAGAGTATAGAAATAGGTGTTAGAGTTGAGGTAAGAAAGGACATAATGGAAGATATAACTAATACTATATATGATCCAACTATATTTATTAAAACTGATACTTATAACGATGAGATAAGAACTTTTTGTACTAATCCAGGTGGATTTGTCGCTAAAGAAAACTACTATGGTTATATATGTGTGAATGGGCATGCTTTAAAAGATGTTAAAAGCAATAATACTAATTTTGCTTTTATATCAAAGGTAAATTTAACTCATCCTGTAACTAATACTAGAGTTTATGGGGAATCAATCGCAAAAATTGCGAATGTTCTTGGTGATGGAAAACCTATTATACAGTCACTTAAGGATTTAAAAAGAGGTAGGAGAAGTGAGTGGCATAAAATTAATAAGGGATTTATTGAACCTACTTTAAAAGACTGTGTAGCTGGTGATCTTGCGTTAGTTATGCCTCACAGAATAATTACTAATATATTAGAAGGCTTAGAGACTTTAGATAAAATTATACCAGGTGTGAATAATGATGATACCTTATTATATGGACCAGAGATTAAATTTTTCAGTAATGAGATAAAGACAGATAACAATTTTAAATTAAAAGATGAAAATATTTATTTTATCGGTGATGGATCTGGAAAGGCCGGAAATATTGTAACAGCTGCGGCAACTGGGCTTGTTGCGGCAAGAGATATATTAAACAAAATTAATAATTGTTTTTAACTTTTATTGTGAGTTATACTGTAAAATTTTGTCCTTTTTTAAAATCAATTGTTAATAGAATTAAACAATGATATAATGTTAAGAGGTGAGTACTATGACTGATACATATTATTTAAAAATATTTGATGAAACTCTACTTTCATTTTCTTTAAATAATGATTTTGGTTTAAAGGTTAGTAATATTAAAATAATTAGTGATAATATAGACGTTTTTCCTATTGGCATGAGGGGGGAAATTGGTCCGGATGAAATAATCTCATTTATAAATTCTAGAATAATTCCTAAAAATAGAATGTTTGTTGAACAAATATTAACCTCGATGGGATTATCTACAAATGACAAAAAGGGAATTATAGATATATCTATGGGGCTTTCACTTATAGATTGTTATTGGATAGTCAAAGATAATAATTTAAAGTTTAAAGATTACAATTTGTATGATAATCCTTTTTCTGAAGTTTTATCTTTAGTTGCTTTTACAGGATATAATACTAAGATTAAAGAGTTGATTACTTCACCAGAACTTACAACTAATGGTATGCTTCCCAAGGCATGGAGAAGAGTAGAGGGTAAAGTTTATTTATATAAAGGCTCTACAGGTTTTTATAATATGTCTAATACAGGTTTTGAACCTTATAGTGAATTTTACTGTAGTGAAATTTTAAGAAATTTAAAATATAATCATGTAGATTATGATTTATTAAAGTGGAAAGGTCAAATAGTTTCAGTATGTCCTATTTTCACTTCAAAAAATGTTTCGTATGTACAAATTGGTGATATAGTAAAAACTGGTGGAATTGAAGCAGTGGCTAAATTTTGTTTAGAAAGCGGTTTTTATGAAGAATTTTCAAATTTGATATTATTTGACTCTTTAACGATGAATACTGATAGACATTTTGGAAACTTTGGAGTGATTAGAGATAATAAAACTGGAAAGTTTTTGTCTCTTGCACCAATATTTGATAATGGTAATTCTTTGCTTTCACTTGAACTACCTAAAGTGTTTGAAGATGAAGGAGAATTTATAAATTTAATTAATGATAAAGCAAAAAACATTTCTTACTATGGAATGTCATATGATAAATTGGTAGAAAAGTATTGTAATAAAAAACATATTAAAGATTTAAGAAAACTTTTATCATTCAAGTTTACAAAACATAAGAGTTATAATTTAAGTAATAAAAGGTTAAATAGTCTATCTAAGATGATTAGAATTAGGGCCAGTAGATTTATAGAGTTATTGGAAAAAGATTAAAGAATGTATTATTTATAAAATTAGTATTTTAGATATTCATGTGTTGTTGAATATCTTTATTTTTGATATACTTATTTCAGGAGAAAAAATATGGAAAGGTATCAAGAGATAGAAAGAAGCATAATTAAAAAATATAGAAGAGAGATTTGGAGTAAATTTATCAAGGGAATTAAGATGTACGATTTAATTGGCGAGAATGATAAAATTATGGTGTGTATTAGTGGTGGAAAAGATTCTTTTCTACTTGCCAAATGCATTCAAGAATTAAAAAGACACAGTAAGATAAATTTTGATGCTAAATATGTTATAATGAATCCAGGATATAGCAAAAGTAATATGGATTTGATCGTTAAAAATGCGAACCTTTTAAATTTAGATATAGAGATATTTAAAACTGATATATTTGAAATTGCTAATAAACTGTCTCCTTTAAATCCATGTTACATGTGCGCAAGAATGAGAAGAGGGCATTTATATAATAAAGCTAAAGAGCTTGGGTGTAATAAGATAGCTTTAGGTCATCATTTTGACGATGTGATTGAAACGAGTTTACTTTCTATTTTTTACGGCTCTGAAATTAAGACGATGATGCCTAAACTTAAAAGTGATAATTTTGAAGGATTAGAACTTATTAGACCACTTTATTTAGTTAAAGAAAAGTCTATAATATCTTGGATGAAATATAATGATTTAAAGTTTTTAAACTGTGCGTGCTTATTTACTGAAAGATCTTCTAGAGAGGATTTAAGTAAAAGAAAGCAAATTAAAGAGTTAATTAAAGATTTAAGAAAAAATAATAAGAATGTAGATTATAATATTTTTAAAGCGCTTGATAACATTAATTTAAACTGCGTTCTTGGATATAAAAAAAACGGAGAATATAATAGTTTTTTAGATGATTATTAAATAGAGGGGTGATAAATGATGGATTTATATACTTTTATTTTTAGAATAGTTGCTTGTTTTATATTTAGTATGCTTGTAGGTTTTGAAAGGCAGTATAGACATAGAATGATAGGACTTAGGACTAATGTTTTAGTTAGTTTAGGTTCATTTTTATTTGTGGCTATGAGTTTTTCTTTATCTCCTGAAAATCAAGATATTACAAGGGTGGCATCATCTGTTGTATCTGGAATAGGTTTTCTAGGTGCGGGTGTTATTCTCAGAAATGGGAACAAAGTAAGAGGTCTCAATACAGCAGCTACATTATGGTGCGTATCAGCGGTTGGAGTTCTATGCGCTTGTGGACTTGTATCTGAAGCTTTTATAGGTACTATTCTCATTTTGATATCAAATGTTGGACTTAGAGGAATATCGATGTTAATTATGGATAAAGTTAAAGAAACTCAAAAGGAAAAATGTACAATTAGAATATCTTGTAAGAAAAAGATAGAGGTTGTCGTTAGAACCTCACTTTCTAAATCAATAGAGAAAAATGGGTTGCTTCTTAAGAATTTAGAGAGAAGTGAAATAACAGAAAAAGAAGTTAAATTAAAGGCTGTAATCATTACTATGAGAAGTGAGACAGTCGAAGAAATCGTTAGCAATTTAAGTGCAGAACCTGGAGTTAGTTCTATCAGTTTCGAACATGAAAATTACTATCAATCAATTTCTGAAGATAATGATTCTATGGATTAGTTAGAAATGCAATATAAAACCTCGCTAATTTAATAAAGCGAGGTTTATTTAATACCATTTAATTTTTTCGATTTCATCAGTAGAAAGTCCTGTTACTTTTGATATAGTTTTTATATCAATTTTTTCATTTTTCATATTTTTTGCCATATTATAAACACCTTTTTGAACACCCTTTTCAAATAAACTGTTATTTATAATCTCTTCTTCGTTTTCGATAATTACATCTAACACATCAGGATCTTTATTTAAATCATTAACCTTATCATTTAATCTTTCCATTAACTTATCACCTTTACATATCTCATCCATCTGTCTCTTACTTTCAGCAGCCAGTAACATCAAAAATGGATTTTCCTTTCTCTTATCTCCATGATACCATAACTTCTTATAATAATCCATATTGATGTG
>JAFWHR010000005.1 GCA_017511945.1 Bacilli bacterium
ACAAAAAAATAAAAATAAAAAGTTAAATATTTAAATTTTAAAAAAAGGAAAAAGATATATTCACCCAATATATTATATATAGAGGGTGATTTTATTATGAAAAAATATAAAAGTAAAATTTTTGCAGTAGTTTTTATTATTTTTATTCTTCTTGCAGTAGGATATGTGTTTTCTGATGAAAAAGAAGAAGTTGTTGAAGAAACTGTTATAGAAGAAAAGAAAAAAACTGATAAAGAAGAAAAAAAAGAAGAAAAAGTAATAGTAGATATTAAAGGTCAAGTTGTAAATCCAGGGGTATATGAACTATCTAATAAAAACAATGTAAATGATGCGATTAGTGCAGCTGGAGGACTTACTGAATTTAGTGATACTAGTAATATTAATTTGAGTAAAAAACTTAGTGACGAAATGGTAATAATCATCTATTCAAAAGAAGATATAAGAAAAATGAAAGAATCAAAGAGTGAAAATGAAAAAATTGTTTGTCCTCCTGTTAACGATGCATGTATTATAGATGAAGATGAAAGTGCAATATTAGAAGAAGAAAGCGATGATATTGGTCTTATAAATATTAATAGTGCATCTAAAGAAGAACTTATGACACTTGAAGGAGTAGGGGAATCAAAAGCTGACGCAATAATAAAATATAGAGAAAAGAATGGTATCTTTAAAACAATTGAAGACATTAAAAACGTATCAGGAATAGGGGAAAAGGCTTTTGAAAAAATTAAAGATAGTATTACTGTTTAGTTTATCAATAACATTTTTTATAAAATATCTTACACCTTCTAAGAGCCTTTATAAAGATGAAAAAGTAATCTATGGAACAGTAGAATCTTACAATATAAAAGAAGATAAAACAACAATAGTTCTAAAGGGCAAAGAGAAAATTTTAATAAATTATTATGGTAAGTATAAATTCAAACTAGGTGATACAATTAAAGCGTATGGCAAACTCATAAAACCTAAGAATAATACTGTTTTTAACTTATTTAACTATAAAGAATATCTTTTAAGTATGGGTATTAATAACACTTTTACTTCTTATAAAATTGAAATTACCGGTAGAAGTTATAATATAAAATATCGTATTAAAAACTATCTTACTAGATATATTCATACATTTAAAAGCAAGAAATATTTGATGACTTTTATTTTATGCGATTCTTCTGAAATAGAAAATGAAATAATGTCCAGTTATAAAAAGTGCGGTATTATGCATTTGCTGGCAGTATCAGGAATGCATATTACAGTATTATCAAATGTTATTTTATTTATTTTAAAAAGATTGATTAAAAGTAAATATGTATATCTACTTATAACATTTTCTATTTTGGTAATATATATGTTTTTAACTGATTTTTCTCCATCTGTTATGAGAAGTTCATTATTTTTTATATTAATAAACATAAAAAAGTATTATAATTTTAATATTAGTTCTACTTTTTTATTAGTATTATTAATGATAATACTTTTAAATGTTAATCCTTACTATATATACAATTTAGGGTTTGATCTTTCTTTTATTGTATCAATTTATTTAACTGCCTTTAGTAAGATATATATAGACAATTCAAGTAATTTATTAAAATCCTTATCCATATCCTATATTTCTTTTTTTTCATCCGCACCACTAATAATTAATTCTAACTTTACTCTAAATTTCTTTTCTCCCTTTTATAATATTCTACTTACTCCCATAGTTTTTTTAGTAATATATCCACTCTCAATAATAGTTTTATTCATAAAGCCATTGGATAGTTTATTAATTTGTTTAATTGATGGATATGAATTAATTTTAAATAAATTGTCATCAATTAATCCATTTACTATTACGTTTTCTTATATTAATTTACATGGGTTAATTTTATACTATGTTTTAATAAGCATTACATTTTTTTGTATAAAAAAGTATAAAAAAAACTATATATATCTTATTATCATATTATTTATGTTTTGCAATAATTTTATATTTTTTGATTCATCAATATCTTTAACAATGATAGATGTTGGTCAAGGAGATTCTATACTTTTAAAAACAAATTATATAGGTAAATCAATTATGATAGATACAGGAGGAGATATAAATAGCCATAAAGATATATCAAATAAAATTTTAATTCCATATTTAAAATCTGTTGGAGTAAGACAATTATCTTATTTAATACTAACACATGGAGATTTTGATCATATGGGAGAAGCTATTAATTTAGTAAATAACTTTAAAGTAGAGAAAGTAATATTTAATTGTGGAGAATTTAACGATTTAGAGAGTGAATTAATCAAAGTATTAGATAAGAAAAAGATTAAATATTATTCATGCATCAAAGAATTAAATATAGATAAGAATAAATTATATTTCTTACAAACAAAAGAATACGATAATGAAAATGATAATAGTAATGTAATATATACAGAACTTAATGGTTATAAATTTATGTTTATGGGTGATGCATCTATAGTAACAGAAAGAGAAATATTAAATAAATATAATTTATCAGATATAGATGTATTAAAAGTTGGTCATCACGGAAGTAAAACAAGTTCAAGTATTGAGTTTATAAATGAAATAAATCCGAAACATTCCATTATTAGTGTTGGCAAGAATAATAGATATGGTCATCCGAATAAAGAGGTATTAGATAATTTAAAAGATTCCAAAATATACAGAACAGATCAAGATGGAAGCATTATGTTTAAGATTAAAAACAATAAATTAAAGATTGAAACATGTAGTCCATAGGAAGGAGTAGATATGAATTATTATAATGAGATAAAAAATGAATTAATAAATAATGAGATAAATAGAAAAGTAAAAAACTATTCAATTAATAAAAGTGATTTAGATACATACTATAATGTTGGTAAATTATTATTAGATGCAGGTAATCAATATGGAGAAAGTATTATTAAAGAATATTCTTTAAAGCTAACTAAGGAGTTGGGTTCAGGATATAGTCAAAGAAATTTAAGAAATATGAGACAATTTTATAAAGCATCTCAAAAATGGCAGACACTGTCTGCCAAATTAAGTTGGAGTCATTATTGTGAAATTCTTTGGTTTGATGATAATAAATTTCAATATTATGTCAAAACTGTAGAGTTAAATAATTTATCAATTAGGCAGCTAAGAGAAAAAATCAGATCTAACGAATTTGAACGATTACCCGAAGATGCAATAAATAAATTAATAAATCAAGATGAATCTAATGCGGTTGATTTTGTAAAGAACCCAATTATAATAAAAAATAGTGGTAAGTATAATACATTCTCAGAAAAAATACTACAAAAATTAATTTTAGAAGATATAGAGAATTTCTTAGAAGAACTAGGTATAGGTTTTACTTTTATTAAAAGCGAATATCCTATTAAATTTGATAATAGATATAATTATATAGATTTACTTCTTTATAATATAAAATATAAATGTTATGTAGTAGTAGAATTAAAAGTTACTGAACTTAAGAAAGAACATACTGGACAAATTATGACGTATATGAATTATATTGATGAAAATATCAAGACTACAGAAGAAAATAATACGGTTGGAATAATAATATGTAAGCAAGACAATGAATATGTAATTAAGTATTGTTCAGATGATAGGATAATTGCCAGAGAATATGAATTAGTATGATATAATAACTGTAGGATGTGATTTATATGTCAAGAGAATCTAAAATATTATTGCTAAAAGATAAAATAGATTATGTAAAGGAAATAACAGATGATGAGATTACAAATGTAACCGGAAGCGTTGGAAGTGGTAAATCAACTTATGGAATCAAATATCACAATAATAAAGATTATGTTGTTATTGGCTTTGATTCGTTGTCAAAAGATAATGATCCAGATACATTAAATGATGATATATTAGAGCTGAGAAGTATTTTATTGAAAAAATATGGATATATCATAAAAGACGCGATATTTTATTATGATGATATGGTTAATTTTATAAAAAGTAAACATAAAAAAGGAATCATAGAAGGCGGACATTTAACGCATATGAATATAGAAAAATTTAAAGGAACTGTAATCGTCAAAAGAACTGCTCGGTTAAAATGTTATTTAAGAAGTGCTTGGAGAGATTATAAAAATCCTGTTTGGAGAAAAGGATTAAGTAAAATTGGTTTGATAAAAAGATTCTTTCACTGTTATAAGAGAAGATTTCATCATATATTTCCACAAAAACATATAGAAGAATTTATACAAAAATTAGAAAACTATAAAAATGATTAACTGTAATTAATTCTTTAATTGCAGTTTTTTCTTCTAAAAAAATCGACTTACTTTTTGACAATCACCACATGGAGATTTTGATCATATGGGAGAAGCTATTAATTTAGTAAATAACTTTAAAGTAGAGAAAGTAATATTTAATTGTGGAGAATATAATGACTTAGAAAAAGAATTAATTAAAGTATTAGATAAGAAAAAGATTAAGTATTATTCCTGTATTAAAGAACTAAATATAGATGATAACAAACTATATTTTTTACAAACAAAAGAATATGACAATGAAAATGATAATAGTAATGTCATTTATACAGAATTAAATGGTTATAAATTTATGTTTATGGGAGATGCATCAATTACTACTGAAAAAGAGATACTTTCTAAATACAATTTACATGATATAGATGTATTAAAAGTAGGACATCATGGATCTAAGACAAGTAGTAGTAAAGAGTTTATTAATGAAATAAAACCTAAATATTCAATAATTAGTGTCGGGAAGAATAACAGGTATGGTCATCCAAATAAAGAAGTATTGAGTGTATTAGAAAATTCTAAAATATATAGAACAGATGAGGATGGTAGTATTATGTTTAATCTAAAAAATAATAAATTAAAAATTGAGACATGTAGTCCGTAGAAAGGAAGATGATAAAATGAATGAAATAAAAGAATATACTGAAAAAGTATTTGAAGATATTAAACATATTGATAAAAACGGAAGTGAGTATTGGTTAGCTAGAGAATTACAAAATGTGTTAGGATACCAACAATGGAGAAGTATGAATGAGTTAATTGAAAGAGCTAAAATTGCATGCAAAGAAAGTAAATACAATATTGATGACCATTTTGCGGTACAACGCAAAATGATAAAACTAGCAAAAGGAGCAAAAAGAAATGTAATAGATTATAAATTATCAAGATATGCATGTTATTTAATTGTTATGAATGGCAATCCTAAAAAAGAAATAATTGCACTTGCACAAACTTATTTTGCTATCCAAACAAGAATGCAAGAACTATCAGAAAAAGAATATAATGAGCTAACTGAAGATGAGAAACGTCTATATAGAAGAAATCAAGCAAGAAAAGGTAATTATAATTTAAATCAAACAGCAGTTAATAGTGGAGTAAAAGACTTAGCAAGATTTCACAATGCAGGCTACAAAGGGCTTTATAATGGTGAAACGGCAGATGATATTTTTAAAAGAAAGAAATTAAGATATAGAGAAGATATATTAGATAATATGGGTAGTGAAGAACTAGCAGATAATATATTTAGAATTGCCCAAACTGATGCTAAATTAAAAAGAGATAATGTAGATAATGAGTATACTGCCAATTCTGTTCATTATGAAGTGGGTAAAAAAGTGAGAAACACAATTAAAGAATTAGGCGGTACTATGCCGGAAGAATTACCAACACCAAATAAAAGTCTAAAAGAATTAGAAAAAGAAAATAAGAAGTTAGAATAACAGATAAAAATATGATATAATGACTATAGGATGTGATGATTATGGATAGAGTTTTAAAAATAATGCATGAGTTAGATAATATAGAATATGGTTTCAAAGATAAAAATGGTACCAACCTAATTAACAGTGAAAGTTGGAATAAAGATTTTTATAAATTTTATTATTTATTAAGTCCAGAAGAATTATTATCAAGAAAATGTGGCGTTTGCTGGGATCAAGTTGAACTTGAAAGAAAACTATTTAATGATGCTGATATAGACTGTGACACATATTTCATTTATATTGATAATTGTAAAAACTTACCATCACATACTTTTCTTACATTTAGGTTAAATGACAAATATTATTGGTTTGAACATTCTTGGTATGATATGAAAGGAATTCATGAATATAATAATATAGAAACACTTTTAAATGATGTAAAGATGAAATTCATAGAAAGTAGAAAAAATGAGATAGATTCAAGTTTAAAATACGACACTTACATATATAAATATAATAAACCAAAATATCACATAAATTGTGACGAATTTTATAATTATATAAAAACTCAAGAAAAAATTAATATATAATAAACATTAGATGCTTAAGTGAGCATCTTTTTTTAAAAATTAAGTATATCATTAATCTTTTTAAATAATGGTTATTTTAAATGTTCAAAAGAAAAGATAAACAATATAATGTAAATATGAAAATAAAAGGAATATTTTAATTAATATATGAATATATTATAAATAGATTATTAGAAATCAAAAAAATCTTTTATCTAAGTCATCTACTATTTGCCCGCTAATGCATTAGCGTTTTTATATAGAAATCCTACATATTAGTAGGAATAAAATTCGAGACTTTCTTATCTCGAATTTTTAGATTAGAAAAAATAGGAAATTCATAAAAATTTGTTGACAAAAAATTTTGACAGATTATAATACATTAACCAAAGGAGGGATTTTGTGATCCATTATCAATATGCAGTAATTCCAATAAAATATTTAAAGATCAAAAAATCCCCCGAGAAATGCAGTTTTTTTTCTTTGTATAAATTTTTAAAGCCAAAAGATATAATTGTAAAAGTTTCTTTAGATGAAAATCCATTTATAGAAGAAATAATTACAAAAAGAAAGATTGGCTTAAGTGATAAAGATGACTTTAAAGTATATTTATTGGGAGATGCAATATATGAAAATTGTTCAAAAAAAGAAGCATATTTAATAGCTTATCAAATTAAAAATTATGAAGAAAATGTAATTAAATTATTTATGGATTAATGCCATAAGTATTAGATTGTTGATCTAAAAATAATTCGTTTTTTATTGGGAAATAAGTTAGATATGTAAAGGCTAAATACATTATGATTATTCCCAATATACCAAATATATTTCCATATTTAACATTTTTACTTATCATGATTTTGTATCCGATAACATTTACAAAATATATAGTTATAAAAAGGCATATTACATTTAAGATGAAGCTTTCTCCCACCATACTGTATATAGGATAGTATATAGTTAAAAAGATTATTATAGATAAAAGGCACATTATGAAAGTAGAAAATAGATAGTTATTATATTTGATATGATTTTTAGATAAGATAAAGTATTCGATTATGCGCCAAATTAAGATGGAAGAGGTAATCATCTTCATGTGTTCCCATACACTTTCGTTAACAGGAAAAAAGATAGAAAAGACAAAATTCGGAAATAAGCTATATAAAAAATGTGTGATAAAACATAAAATAAAAGTCCCAAATATGGAAATTGTCTGAATTTTTTTTAATGTCATTATGACCATCCTTTCGCTACAAACGTTCGTATTTTCTCAAGAAATTTGCAAAAAACTAATTTTTTTTCTCTAAAAAAAAGGAAAATGGGGTAAAAATATCGAATATTAATATATAGAGGGGTATTTTATGAATACATTAAGCCAAGAAAAACTAAATGAAATTAGAAATAGTGTAGACATAGTAGATGTCGTTTCAAATTACGTCTCTTTAACGCCCCGCGGAAAGAACTTTTTTGGTGTGTGTCCTTTCCATGATGATAATAATCCAAGTATGTCAGTCAGTCAGGCTAAGCAGATGTACAGGTGTTTCTCTTGTGGAGCAACTGGATCAGTTTTTCATTTTATAAGGGATTATGAAAACATTTCATTTTCTGAAGCAGTTAAAAAAGTTGCTGAAATAGGCGGAGTTAAGGTAGACATAAGAAGTGATAAAAAAATAAAGAATAATATTGAGTATCATGAAATATATAGTCTTAGTTTAAAGTATTACATGAACAATTTAAATTCTAAATCCGGAAAAGAGGCAAGGGAGTATTTAAATAACAGAAATATTGATGATACAACTATTAAAGAGTTTCAAATAGGATTGTCTTTAGATAAGAGAAATTCTCTATCAAATTTACTAATTAAAAAGTTTAAAGAAAAAGATATTTTAGATTCTGCTTTAGTTGGTAAAAACGATTATGGAATGTACGACTTTTTTCAAGAGAGAATTATGTTCCCACTTTATGATTTAAATGGTAAAGTAGTTGCTTATAGTGGAAGAATTTATAATAAAGAAGATAGTGCTAAATACTTTAATACTAGAGAAACAGAAGTTTTTAAAAAAGGTGAACTTTTATACAATTATCACAGAGCTAGAAATGTAGCTAGAATGAAAAATAAGATAATCATAGTTGAAGGCTTTATGGATGTTATTAGAATGCACACTATTGGTGTTAAAAATGTAATTGCCATGATGGGTACGGCTGTAACTGATAAGCAAGCTCATTTAATTAAAAGAATGGCAAAAGAAGTAATTTTATGCTTCGATGGTGATAGTGCTGGAGCAAAAGCTACAAAATCCTGTATTGATGAACTTTCTAAGATTGATGTAATACCGAAAGTTGTAAGACTTGAAGATAAATTAGATCCTGATGAATACATTTTAAAGTATGGAAAAGATAAATTTTTAAGGAAGATCGATAACCCTATCAATGTTATAGATTTTGAACTATCATATTATAAAGAGGGGAAAGATTTAAACTCTGCCGAAGATAAAACTCTATATATAAAACAAATTATAGATGAGATTAATAAAATAGATGATGAAATTTTAAAAGAGGTTACTATTAAAAAGATAGTAGACGAGACGGAAATAGATGAGAGTTTAATAAGAAGCCGTATTAAGAAAAAAACTAAAAAAGCTAAAAGAGATGTTATTAATAAATTAAGTAAATATGAAAAAGCTGAGAAAAATTTAATATATTTTATGTTGAAATCTGATGATGTCATTAAAATGTATGATAAAAAAGTTACTTTTATGCCTGATAGTGAATATAGATTACTCGCAAGAGAAATAAGTGCGTATTACCATGAATATGGGTTTATTAATGAGGTAGATTTTATGGATTACGCACTTACTGATGACGAATTTAAACAGACATTAAAAAAAGTAAATCAAAACAATAAAAGGGAAGAGTTCACTTTTGAAGAAATTGATGATTATATAAACGTCATTAAAGAGTTTAATGTTAATAAAGCAATTAAGAGGATGCAGAAGGAAATAAAGGATTTAACAGATCCGCTTGAAAAAGCAAAAATTGCTCAAAAAATTATCGAATTAAAAAAAGGAGTGTAAATTATGTTTGAGGAGATTAAAACGTTTGAAGAGAGAAAAAAGGAACTGATTGAACTTGGAAAGAAAAAGGGGAGTATTACGTATGAACAGTTAGCTAATAGTTTAAAAGGACTAGATTTAGATGCTGATTCATTAGATGAGTTATACAACGATTTAAAATCAAATAATATAGAAATTGTCTCTGAGAATTCTGATGATACTGATGATGGTATCAAAAACACATCTACTGAGTTACTAACAAAAGACTTAACTATAAATGATCCTGTTAGAATGTATTTAAAGGAGATAGGTCAGATTAAACTTTTAACTACTGAAGAAGAGTTAGAACTTGCAGATAGGATTGCCTCTGGTGATGAACAAGCTAAAGCAACTCTAGCTGAAGCTAATTTAAGATTAGTTGTATCTATCGCAAAAAGATATGTTGGAAGAGGAATGCTATTTTTAGATTTAATTCAAGAAGGAAATATTGGGCTTATGAAAGCAGTTGAAAAATTTGATGTTACAAAAGGTTATAAGTTTTCGACTTATGCGACATGGTGGATTAGGCAAGCTATAACGAGATCTATAGCTGATCAGGCAAGAACAATTAGAGTTCCTGTTCACATGGTTGAGACTATTAATAAACTTGCGCGAATTGAAAGGCAACTTACTTTGGAGTTAAATAGAGAGCCAACAGAAGAAGAACTATCTAAAAAGATGGGGTTAAGTGTAGAGAAGATACGCGATATATATAAAATATCTCAAGAACCTGTTTCTTTAGAAATACCTATTGGAGAGGAAGAAGATTCTCATTTGGGTGATTTTATTCCAGACGAGACTAACATGAGTCCTGAAGATTTTGCGATTAATGAACTTCTTAAAGACGAGATATCTGAAGTATTACTTACTTTAACTGAGAGGGAAGAGAAAGTAATAAGACTTAGATTTGGTCTAGAAGATGGAAGGCCTAGAACATTGGAAGAAGTTGGTCAGTTATTTGGGGTTACCAGAGAGAGAATAAGGCAGATTGAAGCAAAAGCACTTCGTAAACTTCGTCATCCTTCTAGAAGTAGGAAATTAAAAGATTACATGGGAGATTAACTTGAAGTTATCAAAAAGACTTAAATCAATTGCAGATTTGATTTTAGATGGTTCAGATGTTATCGATGTTGGTGCGGATCATGGACTTTTAAGTATTTATCTAAATAAGTATAAGAATTGTTCGTGTTTAGCTACTGATATATCTCATAAAAGTTTAGAAAGAGCAAAAATTAATTCTATTAAATATAACTCTTCTATTTCATTTATGGTAACTGATGGTTTAAATGGTATTAATTTAAGTAATCAAGTTATAGTTATAGCTGGTATGGGAACTAAAACAATTAAAAAAATATTGGATATTGAATTAGATAATGATTTAATTATAATGTCTCACACAAATATAAATGAATTAAAAGAGTTTTTGGTTTCTAAAGGTTATAATATAGTTTTAGAAAAAGAAGTGTTCGATAAACAGTACTATACGATTATTGAGGCGAAAAAATGAATAAAAACAACCCTTTTTTGGTTGTTTTTTAGGCGAAAAAAGTTGGTCCATTATTTATTGATTCTCTATTATAACGTTTTGTATCATTATTAGGTTTTTCATTTTTAATTTTTGTAGGAGTATCTATCTTTTTAAATTCATTCATAACTTTAAACATGGTTTTGGCATTTCTCATCATTGGGGCAGCTTCTTTTATCAAAGGAAGTGCTTGATTAGCGAGTCCTAGAAATCTTTGAGCCCCATTTAATATAGTATTAAAGTTTATTCCACCTTTGCCAAACAAACTTGCAATTCTCGAAGTTTGAGGTATTGGACTTATCATGTAATATGGATTATAATAGTTCATAATTAAGCCCCTTTCTAAATCATTATATGTTTTTATCTTAAAAATGTTTTATTTTTGATTAAATATGTGATATACTTATTATAGTTTAAAGAATAGGAAGGTGTCTTCATGGGAATATTTAAAGGAGTAAAAAAAATTGTAGGATTTATATTAAATATTTTCAGATATTTCTTCATAGGTTTGAAATTTTTTCCAACATCACTTGCCCATATGTTTTCTAGCGTAGGAGGTAAAAATAGTGAAGATAGACTTTTAATTGAAGCTAAGAAAAATGAGTCAGCAACCCAAAAGAGAATTGAAGAGGAGAGAAATAAAATCTTAAAGGAAAGTGAAAAAAGAACTCAAAAACAGTTAGACAATTATCTATCAAATACTGAAAACTTACTTGACAAAGATGACGGAAAAAGAAAAAATAAGCTACCTAAAAATGTAAAAGAGGAAGATTTAACCGAGTTAGTAATAGATTTTAAAGGTGAAGATGCAGTTAAAAGTGAAAAAAAACAAGTTTATGAGTACTTTATTAAAGACAAAGAAGGTAATTATAAAAAAGGTTATTTTAATGCGTTTTCAAAAGCAGAAGTATATTCCTATTTAAAAAGTGAAGGGAATACTATCTATAACATTAAAACGAGTAAATGGATAAATCTAACTCATTCCGGAGATTTTAATAGAAAATACAAATACAAAAACAAGCATTTAATATTTTTTGTATCTATGCTTTCAACTTATTTAAAAGCTGGTATTACTTTAGCAGATGCAGTTAAGATTATTTCTAGACAGATAAAAAATAAAAATCAAAAGCGAGTTTTAAATGATATAATTTACGATTTATCTATAGGGTTTAGTTTCAGTGAAGCTATGGATAGAAGAGATGGCGCTTTTCCACCCATACTAATTAACATGGTCAAAACTGCTGAGTTAACAGGAGAACTTCCTGACACTTTAGATGATATGGAAGAGTATTTTACAGAAATTGAAGCAACTAGAAAAGCCATGGTTACTGCTATGATGTATCCTACTATCATATTTGTAGTCGCACTTGGTGTTGGAACATTTATAATGTTATATGTTGTACCAAAATTTGTAGATATTTATAATACAATGGATAATGCTCAAATACCTTTTATTACTACGGTGATTTTAAATTTCAGCGATTTCCTTCAAAAATATGTACTTTATATAGGTCTTGTCGTTTTGATATTTTTAATGCTTTCTATTTATTTATATAAAAATGTAAAACCATTTAGAAAAGTACTACAGAATATCTTTATGAGACTTCCTGTATTTGGAAATATAATTATATATAACGAAGTAACCAATTTCACAAAAACTTTTGGTTCACTTCTTCATCACAATGTCTATATTACAGATAGTATGGATATATTAAATAAAATTACAAGTAATGAGATATATAAAGAATTAATCTATAATGCGATTATTAACATATCTAAAGGAAAGAGTGTTTCACTAGCTTTTAAAGATCAATGGGCTTTTCCAGTACCTGCTTATGAAATGATTGTCACAGGAGAGAAGACAGGACAACTGCCTGAGATGATGGAAAAGGTTGCAAATTATTATCAGGATCTACACAAAAATTCAGTTACTAGAGTTAAAACTTTTATTGAGCCTGTTTTAATAATTATGCTTACTGCAATGGTCGGTGTGATAGTACTATCTATAGTTGTACCGATGTTCTCGATGTACAGTCAAATACAGGCATAGGGGGAATTATATGGAAGTAATAATGTTTATTTTAGGAACTATTTTTGGTTCCTTTTACAATGTTATAGGTTATAGAATACCAAATGGAAAGTCTATAATATATCCACCTAGTCATTGTACTAAATGTAAAAGAAGATTAAAATTTTATGAACTAATTCCTATATTTTCTTATATATTTTTAAAAGGAAAATGCATGAAATGTAAAAGCAAAATCTCTATTATTTATCCAATATTTGAATTTATATCAGGACTATTATTTATGTTTACGTATATGTCTTTTGGATTTAGTTTAGATTTTATAATTGCAATTACATTTGTATCTATGATGATAATAGTTACTGTAAGTGACTTTTTATACATGATAATTCCCGATGAAGTGTTAATATTTTTTGGAATAGTTATATTTATAGAAATAATATTTATCAGTGGGATATCAAGCGCATTTATATCTGTTTTAAATGGATGTGCATCATTTATAATTATGTATATTATCAAAAAAATAGGAGACTTTATTTTTAAAAGAGAATCTATGGGCGGAGGGGATATTAAATTAATGTTTATATCAGGAATGGTTTTAACTTTCCCAATATCTACTTTATCTATTTTTATAGGTTCATTTATAGGCATTATTCCCGCACTAATATATTCAAAAAAACATCCAGAAGGCATAATTCCTTTTGGTCCACTTCTAGCCCTTGGCTCTATAGTACTTTTACTATTTCATATTGATATAGATACTATTGTTAAATTTTACAATATTTAGAAAAGAGTGATTTTATGAAACCATTATTACTTTGTATATTAGATGGAGTTGGCATTAGAAAAGAAACATACGGTAATGCTTTAAAAAGTGCTAAAACACCTAATTTAGATTATCTTTTTAATAGATACCCAAATTGCCTTTTATCTGCAAGTGAAGAGGATGTAGGACTTCCAAAAGGGCAGATGGGAAATAGTGAAGTTGGTCACATAAATATCGGAACAGGAAGAAAAGTAAGGCAGCCTTTAGATATAATTAATGATTCTATTAATGATGGAAGTTTAAAAGATAATAAAGTATTATTAGATTTAATAAAACATGTTAAAAATAATAGTTCAACACTTCACATATGCGGTCTACTTAGTGATGGAGGAATTCACTCACATATTGATCATTTATTTGGATTAATAGATATATTAAAGAATCAAGATATAGATGTTTCTTATCACATATTTACAGATGGAAGGGATACTAAACCTAATAAATCAATTAAATATATAGATTTATTAGAAGAAAAAATAAATGAAACTAAATTAGGTAAAATATCTACAGTTTGCGGAAGATATTATTCTATGGATAGAGATAATAGATGGGATAGAATTAAACTAGCCTATGATGAGATGACTTTAGATAGAAAAGTTTATGATATTAAAGAGAAAATAATAGATAGTTATGATAATAATATTACAGATGAGTTTATAGTTCCATTTTCAACTTGTAATAAAAAAGTAAAAGATAACGATGGAATGCTTGTTTTTAATTTTAGACCTGATAGATTAAGAGAACTATTTAGTGCCTTTACAAATCCAGAATTTAAAGAATTTCAAAGAAAAAAGATAAATAATTTAAAACTTGTAACTATGATGCCAGTTGATAAAAGTGTCATTTGTGAAAATTTATTTAAGCACACTAAAGTAGATAATTATTTGGGAAAGATTATTGAGATGCATAATTTGAAACAACTTAGAATTGCTGAAACGGAGAAATATGCTCATGTGACTTATTTCTTTGACGGAGAAAATAAAACTAGACTAAAAAATTGTGACGAGATTTTAATTCCATCTAAAAAGGTTGCAACTTATGATATGTATCCCGAGATGAGTTCTTATGAAATTACTGAAAAACTTCTTGAAATTATGGATAATTATGATATAATAATCCTGAATTTTGCCGGTGGCGATATGGTTGGTCATACTGGAAATTTTGCTGCTACCGTAAAAGCAATTGAAGCTATAGATAAATGCATTGGAAAAATATATGATAAAGTTAGAAAAATAGGTGGAACTATGATAATAACTGCAGATCATGGAAACTGTGATACTATGATTGAAAATGGCGATATAATAACATCTCATTCTTTAGAGAAAGTTCCATTTATAATAACTAAAGATAATTTAAAATTAAAAGATGGAAAACTATCTGATATCGCACCGACTATTTTGAAAATGTTAAATTTAGGTGTTCCTAAAGAGATGACAGGAGAAGATTTAGTAGAGGAGTAAAGATGAAAACTAATTATAATTCTTTGATGGAGGAAATCATAAAATCTTTGGATTACAAACCAAAACTATTACTTCATGCATGCTGCGGAATTTGTTCTTCATCAGTACTTGAGAGGTTAAGTAAAGATTTTAATATAACTGTATTATTTTTTAATCCTAACATATATCCTGTAGAGGAATATAAAAAGAGATATGATACTTTAAAAAAACTTATTAATTTAAAACATAATGATATAAAGTTAATAGATATTGGATATAAACCAGAGATGTTTGACGAAATATCTAAAGGGTTAGAAGATGAAAGAGAAGGGGGAAAAAGGTGCACTAAGTGCTACTATCTAAGATTAGAGGAAAGCGCTAAATATGCTAGTGAAAATGATTTTGAATTCTTTTGTACGACATTATCAGTAAGCCCACATAAAGATTCAGAAAGACTGAATAATATTGGTAAAACTTTAGAAAGTAAATATAGAGTAAAATATTTGTACTCAGATTTTAAAAAAAAGAACGGTTTTAAGAGGAGTAATGAACTGTCTAGAGAGTTAGATTTATATAGACAAAAATATTGTGGGTGCAAATATTCAATATGGTAGTGAGGTAAGATGTATGAAAAAGAAGGTTGTATTTATAATTTTAGGAGTGTTTTTGGTATTAATATTAGGATTTTTGTTTTATGTAGTTTTTCCTACAAAATTTGAATTAAAAAAGGGAAATATCACAGTTAATTATAAAAGTGAGTACAAAGAGCCTGGATATAAAATTGAGAGGAATGGAAAGGATTATACGAATAAAATAAGAGTTTCTGGAAAGGTAAATACTAAAAAAATAGGAACTTATAACATAAAATATCAAGTTAAAATTGATGGTATTAATTATGTTAAGGTAAGAAAAGTTACTGTTAGGGATAAAGAAAAGCCAGTAATAACACTTAAAGGAAGTAAAAAAACTGATGTATGCCCTAATACGGAATATAAAGAAGAAGGATTTAAGGCAAAAGATAATTATGATGGAAATTTATCTAAAAAGGTAAAAGTAAATAAATCTAAAGACAAAATAGTTTATATAGTAAAAGATTCTTCTGGAAATGAGACTAAAACAACTAGATATTTAAAATATAGAGATAAAACTCCTCCTGTAATTACATTAAATGAAGGAGAAAATGTAAGTTTAACTTTAGGAGAAGAATATAAAGAAAAGGGAGCTAAATCTATAGATAATTGTGATGGAGATTTATCTAAAGAAATTGATATAAGTGGTTCAGTAGATTCTTCTAAAGCTGGAACTTATGAGTTAATCTATAAAACTATAGATAAAGCTAAAAATGAATCTAAGATTGTAAGAAAAGTCAACATTTTTGAGTATTCTGAAACCGATGGTATTCCAGGAACAATTTATTTAACTTTTGATGATGGGCCAAATCAAGGAACTACTAATGTAATTTTAGATATTTTAAAGGAAGAGAAAGTTCCAGCTACTTTCTTTGTTACAAATAATGGACCTGATGATCTTATTAAAAGAGAACATGACGAAGGACATACAGTTGCTCTTCACACATCTACTCACAATTACTCCATCGTTTATGCATCAGATGATTCATTTTATCAAGATTTAAAAGGAGTTCAAGATAGAGTTAAGAGAATTACTGGTGAAACTTCTACAATTATCAGATTTCCTGGAGGATCATCAAATACGGTAAGCAGAAAATACTCTCCCGGAATAATGTCAAGACTTACTAAAAGTACCCTAGAAAAAGGTTTTAAATATTACGATTGGAATTTATCTTCTGGAGATGCTGGAGGAACTACAGAAGCTAGTGGTGTTTATAATAACGTCATAAGAGGTTTAAAAAAAGAAAGAGCTAATATGATACTTATGCATGATATTAAACCTTATACTAGAGATGCTTTGAGAAACATAATTAAGTTTGGAAAAGAAAATGGATATAAATTTGAAAAGATAACTATGGATACATATATGGTTACCCAAAACGTTAACAATTAAAGTCTCTTATTTTAGAGATTTTTTTCCAATTGACAAGTTTACTTAATAGTAATAAAATTATTAACGCAGTAGTATTATTTAAAAGGATTAATTTTTGGAGGATGAAATATGATTAAACTATTTAATTATTTAGATAAAAAGGATGTAAGTAGGATAGTAATATGCATTATGTTTGTAATAGGTAGTGTATGGTTAGAACTTAAAATGCCTGATTTTATGTCTAAGATAACGAGATTAGTTCAAACAGAGGGAAGTAAAATGAGTGATATCCTTATCAATGGTGGATATATGTT
The DNA here is from genome assembly GCA_017511945.1 of Bacilli bacterium. GTDB lineage: Bacteria > Bacillota_I > Bacilli_A > RF39 > UBA660 > Coprosoma. The sequence goes on from JAFWHR010000005.1 coordinate 17,489, forward strand.
ACTTTGTGCGTTTGGAAGTCTTGCTTTTACTATTTTTACTGGGTATTTTGGAGCTGTAGTATCTTCAGATTTTTCCATGAAACTTAAAAAGGCGATATTCGATAAAGTAGAAGATTTTAGTATGGAAGAGGTTAAAAAGTTTGAAACTAACAGTCTAATTACTAGAACAACTAACGATGTTACCCAGGTCGAAATGCTTATTGGAATGGGACTTCACCTTTTAATAAAAGCTCCTATTATGGCGGTTTGGGCAATTACTAAAATACTCGGTAAAAACTTAACTTGGAGTTTTATCACTTTAATTGCAATAGTAATTCTTTTATCTGTAATTGGAATTATCATGAAAATAGTAGTTCCAAGGTTTAAAAAGGTTCAAAAGTTAACTGATAAACTTAATGGAATTACTAGAGAAAATTTAACTGGAATTAGAGTAGTTAGAGCATTTAATGCAGAGGATTATGAAGAGAAAAAATTTAATGTAATCAATGATGAATTAACGGACACTATTTTATTTAATCAAAAGAAATTTGCTCTATTTATGCCTGTTATGTATTTAGTTATGAATGGTGTTACTTTAGCTATTTATTTAACTGGTGCTTATTTGATAAATGGGGCACTTCTTACAGATAAATTAAACATATTTAGTGATATGGTTGTCTTTAGTTCTTACTCTATACAGGTAATAATGTCATTTTTAATGCTTGCAGTGATATTTATGATTTTACCGAGAGCTCAAGTTTCTGCATCTAGAATTAATGAAGTTTTAGATACTGAAATTAAAATTAAAGATGGAAATTTTGATAAAAAGACTAAGGAAATTGGAACTGTAGAGTTTAAAAATGTATCTTTTAAATATCCAGATGCAGATGAATATGTTATTGAAGATATTTCATTTAAAGTAGGTAAAGGCCAGACGGTTGCTTTTATAGGTTCAACTGGTTCTGGTAAGTCTACTTTGATAAATCTAATACCTAGATTTTATGATGTAACTGATGGAGAAGTACTTGTCGATGGTATAAATGTTAAAGAATATAAATTAGAATCTCTTATGAATAAGATTGGATATGTTCCTCAAAAAGCTGTAATGTTTAATGGAACTGTAAATTATAACGTATCGTATGGTAAGAGTAATAAGAAGATAAGTAAAGATAAAATTAATGAAGCTATTAAAATTGCTCAAGCTGAAGATTTTGTTTTAAAATTGGATAAAAAGTATGAAATTGCTCAAGGAGGATCTAACATATCAGGTGGACAAAAACAGCGTTTATCTATCGCAAGGGCAATTGCTAAAGATCCTGAAATATATCTGTTTGATGATTCTTTTTCCGCTTTGGATTATAAAACTGATTCTATTTTAAGAAGAGAATTAAAAAAATATACTAAAGATTCAACCAGTTTAATAGTTGCTCAAAGAATTGGAACTGTAATGAACGCTGATAATATTATAGTTTTAGATAAGGGAAAGTGTGTAGGTATGGGTACTCATATGGATCTTTATAAAAGCTGTGAGGTATATAGACAAATTGCTCTATCACAACTTTCAAAGGAGGAACTTGAAAATGCCTAAAGAAAATACGAGAATGCCGAGAGATAGAAGACCAGGTGCTGGTGAGAAACCTAAAGATTTTAAAAAATCTATGGAGAGGTTATTTAAGGAATTATCCGATTTTAAGAGATTAATTTTAATCGCATGCATTTTAGCTGCTTTAGGATCTATTTTATCTATAGTTGCGCCTAATAGACTTTCAAATTTAACTGATGAGATTTCAAAGGGATTAGTAGTAAATACAGAAAATATTACATCTATAACTAAAGAGATAACTGATAAAGTAAAAGAAGATAACTTAAAAGATAAGATTGTTAAAATATTGGATGTGAATATAGATGAGGATGTTATTAAAGATATATACACATCTAATGAAATAAATGAAGAAGATAAGAATCTATTTAAAGAAATTTTAGAAAGTCATAACTTTTCGAGTTTAAATGAACTACCTGATAGTATACTAAGTAAGATATTAAATACATCTTATTATGACAATATTAAAATTACTAAAGAGGATAAGATAACACTATTAAAGTCTTCTGAAAAGGATTTAAACATACCCGAAAGTGTTCAAAGAATTATATTTGACGATTTAACTGTAGATGGTATAAAGATATCATCAAAAGATCAATATGAATATTTAATTAATTTATCTTCTTTTTCTAAAGATTCCAAACCTGAGGAGATTTATAAAAAAATAGATGAAATGCCAAAATCCATTCAAAATGTAATTAAACCTAAGATGAATTTAAATAAAATTGTCGGAATTTGCATATTTTTAATAATTCTATATTTATTTAGTGGTTTATTTTCTTTTCTTCAAGCCATTATCATGGCGAATTTGTCTAATGGTTTTGCCAATGGTCTAAGAAAGAGAATATCAAATAAAATTAATAAACTTCCACTTAAATATTTCGATAAACATTTAAGCGGTGACATTCTATCAAGGGTTACTAATGATGTAGATATGATTGCTCAAACTATGAATCAATCACTATCTTCTCTTGTCAGCAGTTTAACACTATTTTTAGGAACTTTAATAATGATGATGATAACTAATTGGATTATGGCTTTAACTGCTGTAGGTGCAAGTTTAATTGGATTTTTCTTGATGAGTTTAATACTTAAAAATTCACAAAAGTATTTTAAACAGAGGCAGACTGAACTTGGTAATTTAAATGGTCATATAGAAGAGATATACTCAGGATTAAATGTAGTTAAAGCATATAACGGAAATGAAGATGCTGATAGAAAATTTGATGAATATAATTTAAAAGTATGTGAAAGTAATAAAAAGAGTCAATTTATTTCAGGTCTTATGCAGCCCATAATGATGTTTATCGGAAATTTAGGTTATGTATGCGTGTGTATTGTAGGAGCCTTACTTACATTAAATGGTAATATTACCTTTGGTGTAATTGTCGCATTTATGATATATGTAAGACTATTTACTCAGCCCCTTTCTCAAATTGCGCAAGGTCTTACATCACTTCAATCTGCAGGAGCAGCATCTGAGAGAGTATTTGAATTTTTAGATGAAAAAGAGATGATAAGCGAAGAAAATACAAAAGCTTTAGATAAAGATAAAGTTAAAGGTGATATATCTTTTAATCATGTAAGTTTTACATATGATGGAAATGATAAACCAACCATTAATGATTTTTCTGCCGATATAAAAGCTGGTCAAAAGATTGCAATTGTAGGTCCAACAGGGGCAGGAAAGACTACCATGGTAAATCTACTTATGAAGTTTTATGAGATTAATAGTGGAGATATTTTAATTGATGGCATTTCAACTAAAAATCTTACAAGAGAAAATATTCATTCACTATTTACGATGGTACTTCAAGATACTTGGCTTTTTGATGGTACAGTCAAAGAAAATGTCATTTTTAATAGAGAAGGTGTATCTGATGATATAGTTCATAAAGTTTGTGAAGAAGTTGGAGTTGATCATTTTATTAAAACGCTTCCTAAAGGTTATGATACTGTATTAAAAGATAATGACAGTGTATCAGCTGGTCAAAGACAGCTTTTGACAATAGCTAGAGGAATGATAGAATCTTCACCTTTTCTAATATTAGATGAAGCGACATCAAATGTAGATACTAGAACTGAAGAGTTAACTGTTAAAGCGATGGACAAAATTTCTAAAGGTAAAACTTCATTTATAATTGCTCATAGACTTTCAACTATTAAAAATGCTGATTTAATATTAGTGATGGACTCTGGTAATATAGTAGAGCAGGGTACTCATGATGAGCTTATGGAAAAAAATGGATTTTATGCGAATTTATACAATTCACAGTTCCAAAAGTAGAATTTGACATTCTACTTTTTATGTGTATAATATACAATTACTTGGCGACAAGTGTATGAAAAGAGGTATTATATGAGAAACACTGAAAAGGTGAATGTTTTAAGTAAAGAAGATGAAATTTCATCCCTGATATATGCGTGTATCGCGTCTGCTGATTATGTTGAAAATAAGAGTAATGGATTTAACAATTATAATCCAATCAACTTTATAATTGACAGTTTATATGATTTAAAATTTGAGGTATTTCCTCATTTAAATGTCGTTCCCGATAGGGGAGGAGCTAGATATATAATGAATGATGTATCTAGTTATAGATTCTCAAAAGGGTATAAAATTAGGTCGTTAAATACATTAAAAAAACTATTTGAAAAGTATGATTGTAAAAGTAAAGAGGATATTAAAAAGTTATTAAATGAGATATATGAAAATAGATATGACTATAGTTCATATGATGATACAATTACAAAAGCACTATATGCATATAAAGCTTATTATATGAATAATGTAGTTATTGAAAAATGGCCAAATAAATTAAAACTATATAGAGATTTCTTTGTAAACATGGTTAAAGGTGAAAACAATTCATTTGTTGATTATAAAATTAATCCGCAAAATAGAAGTATTCACAGTTTAAATATAGATCATATAGTTTATCCAGAGGTGAAGATGCTCATTTTAACTGACGGTTCTGGTAACAGTTATGAATATACATCATCTTATAAATTAAACGATTACATGAATGAATGGTTTAATAGCGTAAATCCTTATGATGATAATTTCAAAAATCAGTTAGAAGAAGTAGTTAAAAACATAGATTTGAAATTTTCTAAAGATGAAAAGACTAAAACATCTGCATCAATAGTTGTAATTGCCGGTGAAAACACATATGTCTTATCTGCTGGAAATACTAGAGTTCACTTTATAAAAGAAGGTAAAGTATCTAGTATAGATAGAAAAGAAAATTTCTATGATGAAGCAAAAGAGAAGAATTTGATTATGCCATTTTCTGAGGAATATGCAAAAAGTGTTGCGGTTGGAACTATTGGCTTTAAAAAAGACAGATTTGATACATATGATTCTAATGCTTATGTATTTCCAACATCTATGATAGATGGAATATTTATTACAACATCAGATATACACAATTACATATCAGATGAAGAGCTTTCAGCAGCAATTTTAAATAATTCTAGTGATGAAGTATTAGAGACATTATCAGAGATTTATAATCTATATCAATCTCCAAATGGTATTATGCTTTGGGAAAAAGAGAAAAGAGAAAACACAAAGAAAAGGTATAGGTAAATAGTTTGATTTAAATATAAATATATGATAAAATATATTTACTTTCCAATTTGATGAGGGGGAATTTGATGAACAACTTAATAAAAAAAGCTAAAGAAGTAAATGAGGCACTTAAAAACTATGTAGCAAGTGATGATGTCGATATGACTCTTTGTGAAAAAATATTTGAATATGTTCAAAATATAGAAAATTTAAATGAAAAGGAAATTTTAGAACTCGATAAGTTTATAGAAGAAAATTCATTTGATGAAGTTCACTTAGCTAATATATATTTAGTTGGACTTTCAGATGAAATACTTAAGAAAAGATTAAACAGAATGAGACCTTTTAGAGCATCAAAAACTCCTAGTAATATATATGAAGCTAGAGGAGATATTGAAAGGCTTAATAAAGCAAAGGTTGATAAGGAAATTAAATTAAATGTTAAAAGAAAAACTTATGTCAAAGTGGCATAGGTTTTTCTTTTTTAATAAAGTGTGTTATAATGTCATATAGAAGATAGGACAGTATTGTAAATATTACATCCTAAATATTACAATATATAGTAGGAGATGATATCAATGCATAGACAGAGAAGAAAAAGGAAAATAGTTTTGGCATTTTTATTTATATTACTTGTCATGATGGGTATAGGATACTCAGCTTTTTCAAGTAATTTAAGAATAACAGGAAATACAAAAATAACATCTAATTGGGATGTAGAGATAACAGGTATATCAGCTCCTACAATAAATGGATCTGCAGAAGAAGAAAGTGTACCTACATATGATAAACTATCTGCAAATATTAATGTTAATTTATATGAGCCAGGAGATAGTGTAGAATATGATGTAACAATATCTAATTTAGGAAGTATAGATGCAACTTTAGATAATTATACATTAGGAACATCTACTGACTCAATGATAGTAACCTTTTCTAATTTTACTAAAGGAGAAATACTATATAAAAAAGGTCATTCAAATTCTACTAAAGATGTGCACGTAAAAGTAGAA
>JAFWHR010000018.1 GCA_017511945.1 Bacilli bacterium
CCTCACTTTCAATGTCGAAACACCCATGTGAGATATTATATAAAAAGGAATTTAGTTTTACAAATTCAAAACTGGAACTTTGTGCATAACTAAATTCTGTTTAAGAATATCGGAACTGGAATTTACTTTTTCAATTCACAATAAAAAATCTCAGTGTTTTTTATATACACTTACCTTGACAGTAAGTACATTTTAATGATAATATTATCGTGTCATTTAGCATAGTTTTTCCTTAATAAAATGTAACTAAAGACATAGATTCACTATCTAATTTTTTTAAATAATAAGAAAGGAGAATCATTCCTAAACTGTTTTATAAGAATGATTATAAGTGATAAAATGAAACTTTCAGAAGAATTTGACGAAATTGAAAGGCTTGAAAATGAAGCTAATTTACTAAGAGAGGAAAGAAGTCATCTTCTATACAAAGAAGCCTCGGCAAAATATGATAAAACCGTAAATACAGATGGTATTCCAGAGAGACTAGAAGAGATAAGAATTGAATTAAATAGACTTTTAGGAGCCATAGAAGTTGCAAAGTTAGAAATGGGAGATGAATATGATAGATATAAAGCTAATAAGAGAAAATAGAGATTTAGTTAAAAAAAACATTGAAAAAAAGTTCCAAAATGAAAAACTTTCTCTAGTAGATGAAGTGTATGAACTAGATATCAAAATGAGAGAATCTAAAGTTAAAGGAGATAATTTAAGAGCTCTTAAAAATGAAAAAAGTAGTCTAATAGGCAGTCTCATGAGAGAAGGAAAAAAAGATGAAACAATGAAAATAAAAGAAGAAATAAGTTCCTATGCAAAAGAAATTGAAGAATGTGAAAAAATATATAGTGAATGTAAAAACAAAATTAAAAGTAATATGATGCTTATTCCTAACATTATCGCAGACGATGTTCCTATAGGAGAAGATGACACAAAAAATGTAGAAATAGAAAAATTTGGTAAACCTATTATTCCGAAATATGAAATACCACATCATGCTGATATATGTATAAATTTAAGTGGTCTTGATAAAGAATCAGCAGGAAGAACATCAGGTAATGGATTTTACTACTTAACAGGTGATATTGCAAGACTTCACTCTGCTATGATAGCCTATGCAAAAGATTTCATGATAGAAAAAGGATTTACCTACTGCATACCACCATTTATGATTAGAAGCGACGTTGTAGATGGAGTTATGAGTTTTGAAGAGATGGATGCGATGATGTACAAAATAGAAAATGAAGACTTATATTTAATAGGAACATCTGAGCACTCTATGATTGGTAAATTTAAAGACCAAATAATTAAAGAAGAAAATCTTCCAATAACAATGACATCATACTCACCATGTTTCAGAAAAGAAGTAGGATCACATGGCATTGAAGAAAGAGGATTATATAGAGTTCATCAATTTGAAAAAGAGGAAATGGTAGTTTTATGTAAACCGGAAGACGGAATGGATTGGTATAATAAAATGTGGAAATACACCGTTGATTTTTTCAGAAGTTTAAATATTCCAGTTAGAACTTTAGAATGTTGTTCTGGAGATTTAGCTGATTTAAAAGTTAAATCATGTGATGTAGAAGCGTTCTCACCTAGACAAAATAAATATTTTGAAGTAGGTTCTTGCTCTATTTTAGGAGATGCTCAAGCAAGAAGACTTGGAATTAGAATGAAGACAAAAGATGGAAATAAATATTTAACCACACTAAACAACACCGTACTTGCAACACCGAGAGGTTTAATAGCATTCTTAGAAAACAATTACAATGAAGACGGAAGTATAAACATTCCAAAAGCACTAAGACCATATATGGGTGGAAAAGAAAAAATCGAGAAATAAATCTCGGTTTTTTACTTGTCACTTTTAAATTTAATATATTTCATAGACTCCACACCATCTACAAACTTCTTAAGTATATTATTAAAGTTAACACAATCATCGTCATTAATTTCCATGCTGTTAATAACTTCTATTTGATTTCATTTAAAAAATTATCACCTCTTCAGAAAAAAGACAAACACTATGATTATGCCTAACTTTTTCATCATTAATAGGACAATACCCCATTATTATAATTCTTTTTGCTGCCCCTTTAAAGTGACAACACTTCCAAAGATTTAACACGCTACCAAACACCTATTACTACATCTAAATAATAATATAAATATTATGCTTATGCAAAAAATTCTTTATTTTCCAAACGTTTTTAAACATAACAGTGCCACACACTCAACATGATAAGTCCATGGAAACATGTCAAATAAAGTCATATTTTTAAAATCATAGTACCTAGATAATTTATTAAAGTCTCTAGCAAAACTCATAACATTACAAGATACATAGACTATTTTTTTAGGTTTAATTTTATTAACATTAGAAATACCATCATTAGATAGTCCACTTCTAGCAGGGTCGACAACTAAACAGTCACAATCACAAACTATCTTATTCGCATCACCACATATAAATTCTATATTATCTATTCCATTTAACTTTAAACTCTCTTTCGCACATTCAATAGATGATTCGTTAATATCACAGCCAATCACCTTTTTAAAATTATTACTTAAAAATGTGCTTATAGTTCCAGATCCGCAAAATAAATCAAGTGCAGTATCACCGTATCCAGCATAATCCAAAACCTGATTATACATCTTTAAACATACATTATTATTAATCTGAAAAAAAGAATCTTTAGATATTAAAAACTTATACTTATCAAGAGATCCAACAATATGACTTTTTCCACATACTTTCCCATCCATGTAAATAGATGCGCACATACTTTTAAGTTTATCTATATTAATTACTCCATCTATGAAAAGCATAACCTCACCAAAATCTTTAATTATAACTTCTTTAACTAAAGATAAATCTTGTTTTTTTAAAACTCTAATAACTTCATTAATTTTATCAGATACAATTAAGCATTTATCTATCTCTATTAATTCATTACTCCCATTTTTAAAATATCCTAAACGCCCATTTCTTACCTTTAAAGTAATTTTATTCCTATAGCCATATATATTATCACTAGCTATAATCTTTAAGTCTAAATCTACATTACAAAATCTTTTTAATATATCTAAAACTTTTCTTTTTTTAAACTCCAAAGTATTAAAATAACTTAATACATTAATATGACAACCACATTTTTTATACATGCACTTTGGCTTAACCCTACTGTCAGATTTAACTAAATACTCTTTAACTTCTCCAATCATATAATTTTTTTTATCTAAAACAATATCAATTATAGCCTCTTCAGAAGGTAAAAGATCATATATAAAAATAACCTTTCCATCAATATGACCTACTCCTCTTCCAAAATAGTCAAGTCTCTCACATCTTACCTTCATACCCTCACCTATCAAAAATTATAACATATCTTTTAAAAAAAAGAGCATAATAAATAAAAAGGTGAAAGAATATGATAGAAAAAGATCCAAAAAAAGTAATTAAAAAAATTAAAAAACTCTATGGAAATTCCAAAGATTTAAATACTAGATTAATTAAAACTAAAAACAAAAATATCGGAGTACTATTTTTAGAAAGTTCTTCAAATGCATCTACCATAAGTGATTTTATAACAAAGTCTATCATACAAGAAGCTAACGATAAACCACTATTTCAAACAATATTTAACAATATAGAAAATAAAATATACAATAGTCAACTGTTTACAATAGATAACATAAAAGACTTTCCATACTATCTATCAAGTGGCTTTACGATAATAGTTACTGATGATTCATCAAAAGCTATAGTATTAGAATCCAGAGCAAATTTAGATAGAGGAATAACCGAAGCAACCAGTGAACCTGCTCTTAGAAGTTCAAAAGACAGTTTTACAGAAAGTCACTCAAAAAACTTAGGATTAATAAGAAAGAGAATAAAAGATGAAAACTTATGGTTCGAAGAGATGAAAATAGGAAGAAGAACTAAAACGAGAGTAACCATAGCCTATATGAATAATATAGCCGACTATAATAAAGTTAAAAAGATCAAAGCAAAACTAAAAGACATAGACATCGATGGAATACTAGACTCAGGAAATTTAAGGGACTATCTAACTGAAAAAAAATCGATAATCCCCCAGATAAAAAGTTCAGAAAGGCCAGACATAACCTGTCAAGAACTGTTAAACGGAAAAATAATAATACTTACAGAAAACTGCCCTTTTATATTAATACTTCCAACAGTTTTTTTAGATTACATAAAGTCGCCAGATGATCAAAACCAAAAATCTATAAATGCAAGTTTCACCAGAATACTTCGCTTCTGCGCACTTATTATCACACTACTAACACCAGCAATATATATAGCCGTTGCCACATACGATCAAAACACCATACCAGATAAATTACTCATATCTCTAGCTGTTCAAAGAGAAGGTGTTCCCTTCCCTACTTTTTTTGAAATAATTCTTTTTATGACCGTATTTGAAATACTTAGAGAATCAGATATAAGATCACCGTCAAATACATCTATTGCCGGATCTATAGTAGGAGCCTTAGTTCTAGGTCAAGCAGCCGTAGATGCATCAATAGTCTCCCCTATAACCATAATAGTAGTAGCTGTAACATCAATATGCAGTTTAATATTTCAAGATTCAGATTTTATAAATGGAATTAGAGTATGGAGATTTTTATTCATCTTATCATCTAGTTTATTAGGTTTTATTGGAATTATATCGATGTCACTAATTTTTATAACCAAACTAACAGCTTTAGAATACCTAAATTCATCATTTACATCACCCTTAGCTCCACTAGATATCGAAGCAAATAAAGATGCAATTGTAAAATTTGAACTACCCAAAATATACAAAAGACCATCATACGTAAGTAAAAATAACCCCATTAAACAAAGGAGCAAACGATGAAAAAATATATACTTATTTTATTATTACTTCTCTCCGGCTGTCAAAACTACTCAGAATTAAATCAACTCGCAATAGTAACTGCTGCCGGAATAGATAAAGATAAAGGAAAATACGAAGTATCAGTACTAATCGCAAACTCTCCTAAAGTTAACTCATCAAACAAAGAAGGAGAAGCAAAAACTACGGTATATAAAGCAAAAGGAAAAACTATTGGAGAGGCTATAAAAATGATAGAACTAAAAAGTCCAAAAGAACTTTACTTTTCCCACATCAACTGTATAATAATTTCAGATGAAATAGGAAAAGAAGGATTTTTAAAAGTAGCAGATTACTTCATGAGAAATCCAGAAACCAGAAATAGATTCTACCTATTACAAATAGACAAAGGAAAATCAAGTGATGTACTTAAAATTATCTCACCACTTGAATCATATCCATCGCAGTCGATAAAAACATTAATAGAGTCATCACAAACCTCTTCAAACATAGGTGACAGCGCATCATACAGTAACTTTATAGGAAAGACAATACAAAAAGGATATGATCCTATAATGACAACTATTAAAATAAACGGAGATAAAGATAAAGGAAGTAAACAGTCTAACCTAGAGACGACAGAACCAAATACATACCTAAGTATGGGACCCATTGCAATATATAAAAATGATAAATTTAAAAGATTATCATCAAACAAAGAAACAGAACTGATAAGAGTACTAAACAATGAAAATAAAGAGTTAAACTACAGTTTTAAATATAAAGAAAAAAACGTAAATATGTTTTCAAATATGACAAAGACATCTATTAAATTAATTGATAAAAATTTTATAAGTGTTGACATATATATCAAAGGCGACATATTCGAAACAGATAGTAATGTAAATCTAAACGATTACAAAGAAGTGTATAAAATAAACAAAAAATGGCAAAAAAACATAAAAAAAGATGTAAAAAAACTTATAGATAAAATTAAACACAAATGGAAATGTGACATATTTGGCTTTGGAAATATGGTATATAAAAAATATCCAGATTACTATAAAAACTTCAAACTAGATAAAATAAATGTAAATGTAAAAGTTAAAACAGAAATCATATCCACAGGTTCACTAACTAAAGCTATAAAGGAGGATAAATGAAAAATATAAATAGTTTCCAATATAATACATTTATATGGTTTATACTAAGAGCCGGTTTCTTAGAACTAACCCTAACAAGCATTCTCTACAATGTAAAAGAAGACTCCTATATAGCAGCTATAATAGGAACTATACTAGGAATAATCCCTCTATTTATACTCGAATATTTAAAAAACAAATGTCCAAAGGACAATTTAATAACTTTAAATAAAAAACTGTTTAAAAGTAGATTGATAAATATAATTATACTAATTGGAAGTTTAATTATAAATGTCGCAACATTTTGGATTTTAATTCATTTTGCAAATTCTCTTTTTCTATATAAAACGAGCCTTTGGATAATAAGTTTAGTTCTAATAATACCAATATATTACACTTCATCAAAAGGAATGCACGTAATCGCAAAAGTGTCGCAATTATTATTTTACATATCGGTTATATTAAATGTATTAATAATGACAGGTCTAACAGGAGAGATAAACCTAAATAACATCAATCCCATTATGAGATCAAAACCAGACAAACTGTTACTATCATCAGTTTTATTTACTGCATTAAATACCTCAAAACTATTTTTCCTAAGTATAATACCTAAAAATAAAATAACTAATTACAATAGTAAAAAAAACATAATAGCCTACATTTTAACATGTGTAAATCTAATAGACATTACACTTTCTATAATATGCATATTTGGAATAGACCTAACTTTACTATACGAATATCCAGCCTTCCAAATACTTAAAAGAGTAAACATATTGGGAGTTTTAGATAGATTAGAAACCATTCTATCAGTTGAAGCTATATTATCACTTTTTATAAACCTTACTATAATTACATATTATATAGATAGTATTATTAAAAAAGAAATAAAAAAGATAAGTAAATATTCACTACCACTTATCTGCACTTTTACATATATATTTAGTAATATATTATTTAAAACCTATCAGTCAGGTGAAGCATTCATATCAAATCAAATGATTTACATATTTGTAATTATATGCATTATAATTCCATTGATAACCTTATTTAAGTTTATCAAAAACCCCAAGATTGTAAAGAAGTAAAACAATACCCCCAACAATTAAAAGAGTTACAATAATGCCAAATACAATTGCTTTTCCTCTACTCTTTTTCTTTTTCTTTCCAGAGTAATCAGATTTTTTAAATTTACCTGTAAAGAAAGAATCATCCATAGTCTGCTCAATTCCAAAATCTGTCAAATCATTTACCTCTTTAGCTTTAGTATCATCTTCATCAGTAAGCTCTTTAAACATAGTAAAAGCCATATCTTCATCTTCTACCTTATTCATCATACTCGTATTTGAAATAGTTTCAATTAACTCTTTAAGTTCTTCCTCTTCATCATTAGTTTTATAATCATTTTTAGGTTTATTCATACTTAATTTCTTAATGACATCATAATCAGAACTGTCAATAACCCTATTCCGATTATCAGGTTCTTCTTTCTCTTTAGCTTCTTTCAAAACATCCATAATATCGTAATTGCCGTTACCTTCAGTATACCTTTTTCTCAAAATAGGAATTTCACCAGTATGTCTATTAGGATTTCTATACTCTCTTTTAGTCTGATAATGCTCTCTACTATCGATCATCTCTTTAACTTTAGATATATCAATTTCATTACCCTTATCTATAGAAGCAACGCCTTCAATATTACTATATCTAGTAGAAGAATACATTGTATTATATAAATTTTGATTCCTAGAAGATCTAGAAGTTCTAACCGCTTTATCCTTGTATTTTTCTGCCCTAGTAGCCATAAGCATTACCTCCTTTATAATAATAATATCACATTTTAATTAAATTTTAAAGTACCCACTTGCTTTTTACAAATTATTTATTTATAATTTGAATTAGGAGGAGTTTAGAAATGTCAAAAATTGAAGTTGATAAAGAAAAATGCATCGGATGCGGAGCATGTACTGCAGTTGCACCAGATACATTTGAATTTGATGATGACGGACTTGCTAAAGCCGTAAAAGACGAAATTACAGATGATGTAAAACTAGCCGCAGAAGGATGTCCAACAGAAGCAATTACAGTAGAATAATTCTGCTGTTTTTTTACTAAATAATTATAATTTAAAAGTAGCTATAGTTATTATATATACCTTTTTTCTTCATCTATATAAATTATAGCTTTTTAAATACATTTTTATAAAAATTAATTCAACATCTTTCAATTGTTGGAATCAACGATTTTCAATAAAAATAACCCACAACTTTCAAAAAAAATTAATAAGCCTCACCTACTAATTTTTCTTTGACCAAGTTTAAATGAACTATCATTAAAATGATTTTCCCCATTTTTAAATCCTATTATACTTTTATCACTATATTCAAATTTATGATCATCAGATATAACTGCATATTCAAGCACTTCATCTAAATTATTTCTGCTATCAAACTCTACAAAAAAATTGTCATAGTAATTTGCTATATTAGAACTAACTTCAATCTTTATATTATTATCCATCTGATATCTTTTTAACTCTTCATTTAATATTTCAAGTGACTTTTTTTGACTACTTCTAATTGGTATAGGAACATCTACTAAAACAACTATTCTTTGAAAATCACCATCTTTTGTATTAACAATACCACTAGAAAAACTTATCTTTACATCCTGACCAATATCATTAAATTTAATACCAAATTCATCCGTAAATTTTTCTTCATATATGGCCTTCATTATATTGTGAAAACTGTCATTATGATGGCCAGAACCAATATGACCATATTTATCATCATTGTAAACACATACAGTTTGAATTTGCGTTATTAAACAAACCCCACATAACCTTTTATCATCAAATTTTAACAAACTATTTAAACTAAAAAGTTCATTTAAAGAAAAAGGTATATTCGTTAAATTGTATTTACTAATTAGAGGAACATGTTTAACCTCTTCATCAAATCTGTTAAAATTTCCTTTATTGTTATATTCATTAATTCTATCAACTATTTTTAAATACTTATCACTTATTTTTTTCAAACGTCCAATTTCGTAATCTTTAGAATCTTCTAATAGTTTTAAATATATTCTGTGAAATTTCTTAAGTACATACATATCATCGATATACCTATAATCTAAATTTAAACGTAAAAAACTGATAAACGAACATCTATAACACTTTTCAATATGTTCAATAAAATCATTCTCACCCATTTGTAAAATAAATTCATAAAGTTTATCCATTCTTCTCACCTTAATCAACCAAAGAGTATAATATCTTAACCTCTTTTATACTTAAGTGTCTATACTTACCAGAAGAAAGACCTGATAAAGTTAATCCGGCAAAAACTTCCCTTTTTAATTTAATAACGTTAAATCCTATATAATTAAACATCTTCTTAATCTGATGATTCCTACCCTCATGTATAGTAATTTCCACAATAGAAGTATTTTTTTTCTTATCTATTTTTCTTATTCTAGCCTTAGCTTTAGACGTTTTTCTTCCATCTATAACAACTCCCTTACACAAAACCTTTAAATCATCTTTTCTAATTATCCCATCTATTTTAGCAATATAAACCTTTTCAATATTTCTTTTAGGATGAGTTAATTTATTTGTAATTTCACCGTCATTAGTCAAAAGTAAAACTCCACTAGTATCATAATCAAGCCTTCCAACAGGATAAAGTCTATTTTTAGTATCTATTAAATCCAAAACCGTCTTTCTTCCCTTATCATCAGAAGCGCTTGTAATAACTCCTCTTGGTTTATAAAGTAAAATATACTCTTTATCTTCCTTTTTAATATCAGTACCACACACACTTATCTGATCACTAAAACTCACCTTAACTCCGAGCTTTCTTACAACACTTCCATTAACTTTTACCTTTCCATTTACTATATACTCCTCAGCCTTTCTTCTTGAGCAGTATCCACTATTTGCAATAACTTTTTGTAATCTTTCCAAATCAATCACTTCCAAAAAAGATTATACTTAAATATAAAGGTTATGTCAAAAGAGGAACTAATAAAATGCTAAGTAAAACCATTATAAAATCAGCAATCAAACCCACCCAAAGTGCATACCTTATTTTTTTTATTCCCAAAGTTCCAAAGTATAGAGTTATAATGTATATAGTCGTATCAGTACTACCTTGCACAACAGAAGATAAAACACTTATAAAACTGTCAACACCATACTTCAAATATATATCATTTAAAAGACCCAAACCAAAACTTCCAGAAAGAGGTCTTAATATAGCAATTGGCAAAATTTCAAAAGGAATGTTTAAAACTTCAAAAAGTGGTTTTAAAAAGAATAACAAATAATTAATAACACCACTTTTAGAAAATATGTTTACTGCAAATATCATTGCAAGTAAAGGCGGAAACATATTTTTAGTCATAACAATTCCCTCTTTAGCTCCATCTACAAAGCTACTATAAACATCTATTTTTTTATAGTATCCATAGAAAATTATAGATAAGACAAATATAGGTATTAATAAACTGCTCATCTTAAAGCAAATAACCTATCTATTATTAAAGCGCATACCAAAGATAGAAAACTTATAACTAAACATGGAAGAATAACTATAGAAGGATTATTACTACCATGCATCAACCTCAAAGAAATGATAGTTGTCGGAACTAAAGTAACTCCAGCAGTATTCATCAAAAGAAAAGTAATCATACTTCTAGAGGCAACTTTTTTATTTTTATTAATACTATTCATACTTTCCATCGCTTTAATTCCAAAAGGTGTCGCTGCATTTCCAAGCCCAAACATATTAGCAATCAAATTAGATGATATATATCCAAAAGCCTCATGACCCTTAGGAATATCAGGAAAAATGTAAACCAATATAGGCTCTAATATTTTACTAATTCTTTTAAGTAATCCAGATTTTTTAGCAATGCTCATTATTCCAAGCCAAAGAGATATTAAAGGAAAAAGTTGTATGCACATTTCAAATGCAGTTTTACCACTTTTTAAAATCTGTTCATTTAATAGTTCATATTTACCCAAACATATTAAATGCACACTTCCAAATAAAATTAATATTCCCCAAAGTTTATTTATCATTTTCTCACCCCTACATAAATCTTTTCATTAACCACGTTTTCACTCCCTAAAAATACCCTAACCATACCAACTTCATCACCATTTTTATACTTTCTTTTTTTATTTAATTCATATTTTATTTTAAGAATTTTAACTTCCTCATCATTTAAAGGATAACTTACATTATTTTTAATAAGTAAATTGTTTCCATAATAATTCTCTCCAGGAATGTTTAACCATCCTTTTTTAAATAAAATATAATTGTGATAATTATTAAAAGCCTCCTCATATAAACTTACGTGATCATTCCAATCATCACCATCGTTAATAGTTACTACAGTTAAATTTAAATTATCCTTAGAAGCCGAAGTAACTAAAGTCCTTTTAGCCTTTTTAGTATAGCCAGTCTTACCACCTGTACAGTATTTATAAGAGTGAAGTATCTTATTTTTATTATCCCACTTATAAGTATTCATATCAGTTTTTAAAAAGTAACTCTTAGTTCCTGTAATTTTTCTAAAAGATTTATTTTTCATCGCATAACTCATAAGTATAGCCATATCAAAGCTAGAAGATATGTTACCATCATCCCTTTCATCCAAACCAGAAGGATTATTAAAAGTAGTATTCTTCATTCCTATTTTTTTAGCAGTTTTATTCATAAGATCCACAAACTTCTGAACACTCTTACTAGTATTTACTGCAAGTACCATAGCCGCATCATTACCACTTCTAAGCATTAAACCATATAGTAAATCTTTTATCTTTAATCTCTCACCATTCTTAACATATATTCCAGAACCATATGCTTGATTTATCTCATCACCTACCATAACCTCCTTTTCAATATCAGTATTCTCGATCACACATATTGCTGTCATAATTTTAGAAATAGAAGCAACACTTTGAGTATAATCAGTATTTTTACCATATAATATCCTCCCACTATCCATGTCCATAAGGATAGCTGATTTAGCATGACTACCAAAAGCAAAAACGTTAAAAGGAAATAATAAAACTATAGTAAGTACAATTTTTTTCATACTCTCACCTAAAAAAATATATACAAAAAAATAGCAAAATATACATTGCTATTTCTTTAATCTACCATCCTGTTCCAAAACTATCGATAGAATAACCGTCAGTTTTATCATTGTATTTTAAAATGCCAAGTCTGCTAATATCTTTAATCCATCCGAGTTTTTTATCATATTCTCCATTTGGAATAAGTAATTCGTCAACATCATTTTCATCAGCCGGCTGAAGTTCATATGTCACTTCAAAAGGAACATCTTTTTTACCAATCTTAAGTGACTTAATCATTTCATTTTCTTCTACTTCTTTATCAGAATATATTTTAGTCACATTAAATCTAGAATTAATAATTTTATCACCATAGACATCTTTAAAATATTTCTGTAACGTTTTTTCAATTTGATATTTAATAGCCTCAGGAGTTCCTTTTATATCCTTAACACTTCCCAAATACTCTTCAAAAGTAATATCATCATTCATGATTTTCTTAGCTACTTTCGCACTTCCAACATATCTTAAATGCCATGGCTCATAAGTATATCCTGTTATATCATCTCTACCTTCTAAATACCTTAAAATAAATCCATAGTTTGCCAATTTTTTATGAATTTTTTCAAATATTTCCCTCTCAGCAATCATATCTTCATTTTCTTCAATAAGTTTACCATCTTTTCTAATAACAATATCGACAGCAAGCCCTGTATGATGTTCAGAATAACCAGGTACTGCTGCATACTTTTTAGCATAATCAATACCTTTTTCAGGATCTTTTGACCATCTATCCCATAATTCTTGCTGCTGTTTTACAGAACGGTAGACACTATCAAGCTCTATCTCAACACCATCATCTTTAAGATCTTTAGCTAATCTTTTATAGTGCTTATATGTTTCAACTTCGATTTTAATATCTTCTCCCCAAGCATTTTTCGCACTAACCAAATTAACATTTTTCTCCCAATTATCAGGTAACTTTGAATACTTATTTACAAGTACAAGATAATCGTACTTTTTATTACCTCCATTTTGATCTTTTCCATTGCCACAAGCTGTCATAACAACTCCTGCTAATAATATCATAGACATCACTAAAACTTTCTTCATAACTACTCCTTTCACTTTTAATTATACCATACCAAAGACGATATACAAAACAAATTATACTTACATAAAATCAAAAAAAGTGATTATTCATCACTCTGTTTCATCTGTAGTAATATTTGCTTCATCTGTAGTATTAGTCTCATCTGTAGTAATAGATTCATCTGTAGTAATATTAGAATTATCAGAACTGTAATCATTCACACCATATAGACCATTTAACATACTCTCATCATCACTACTTAAAGGTGATACCTTCCACTCATCTTTATCTTTAGTTAAATTAAAGGTAAGTGTATAAGTTTGAGTATCACTAACATCCTTCATCTTTTTAAGTCTATAAGAAGAAAAAGAATTATCTTCATCAAACTTATCAGGATTAGATGATCTATAATCATTTGCCTGATTTACTACATCCGCATAATTTCTGACAGTAATCTCAGCCTCTACAGTCGCATTATCTCCATTGATAGTCTCATCTTTGATCTTATAAACCATATCTTGATAATGCTTTTTCATAAAAGAAGCATAATCATTTCTCTCATCATCAGTCATATTATACTCACCCATCAAAACATCACTCAAATCAGACACAACATCGATATCATTAGTTTGATATTTATTTAAAAGTTCTTCTACCTTTTTAGTAGGTGTATTATTCATATTACCACAACCAGTTAGTATAAATAAAAGTACGGCTACATATAATAACTTTTTCAATTATTTCCCTCCTCTAATTAATATTGTGGAAAAAATGTATAAATTTATACATTAAAAATTAAAATGTAAAGTTGTGACTTTTACAACACATAATATCACAAAATCATGTTATACTACTTTAGGAGGTTAGATTTATGACAGGATGGGAAAATTTTAAAAAAGGAAATTGGCAAAATGAAATAGATGTAAGTAATTTTATTAAATTAAACTATAAACCATATGATGGTGATGAAAACTTTTTAGAAAGTAAGACAGATAAAACAGATAAAATATGGAATGAATGTAAAAAACTGTTAAAAGAAGAATTTAAAAAACATGTCTTAGACATCGATGTAAAACAGATGAGCGGAATAGATGTCTACAAACCAGGATATATATGTAAAGAAGATGATTGTATAGTTGGTCTTCAGACAGATAAACCACTAAAGAGAATAGTTAATCCATATGGTGGAATTAGAATGGTCTATAATGAACTAAAAGCATACAACTATGAATTAGATAAAGATGTAGATAAATACTTTAACGAATATAGAAAAACTCACAACCAAGGTGTCTTTGATGTCTATACAGATGATATAAGAAAAGCCAGACACGTCGGTCTATTAACTGGACTACCAGACGCTTATGGAAGAGGAAGAATAATTGGAGACTATAGAAGAATTGCTCTATATGGAATAGATAGATTAATAGAAGAAAAACAAAAAGATTTAAAAAACCTAAAAGGTATAATGACTGATGAACTAATCAGACAAAGAGAAGAAGTTTCAGAGCAGATAAAAGCTTTAAATAAAATTAAAAACATGGGATTATCTTACAATATAGATATGTCAAAACCAGCTAAAAATGCCAAAGAAGCAATACAATTCACATACTTTGGATATCTAGCAGCAGTAAAAGAAAACAATGGTGCAGCTGAAAGTTTAGGAAGAGTTGATGCTTTTTTAGATATATACATAAATAGAGATATAAAAAATAATAAATTAACCGAAAAAAAAGCCCAAGAATTAATAGACAATTTTATAATTAAATTAAGATTAATAAGACACCTTAGAACACCAGAATATGATGAACTATTCTCAGGAGATCCTACATGGGTTACATGTTCAATAGCCGGAATGACAAAAGAAAAAAAACACATGGTAACTAAAACATCTTATAGAATTATACACACACTTACTAACCTAGATACTTCACCAGAACCCAACATGACAATTCTATGGAGCAAACATCTGCCAGATAACTTTAAAAAATACTGCGCGAAAATGTCAATAGAAACAGATGCGATACAATATGAAAATGACGATTTAATGAGACCAATATATGGAGATGATTATGCGATAGCGTGCTGCGTATCAGCTATGAGAGTTGGAAAAGATATGCAATTCTTTGGAGCAAGATGTAACCTAGCCAAATCATTACTTCTAGCACTTAATGGTGGAATTGATGAAACAAAAAGAGAAAAAGTACTAGATAATATAGATAAAATGAATGACGAAATATTAGATTATTCAAAAGTAAAAAAAGCATATTTTAAAGTATTAGAAGATGTAGCAGAAATTTATTCATCAGCTATGAATATCATCCACTATATGCATGATAAATATGCCTATGAATCATCTCAAATGGCCCTTCACGATACCCAAGTTCACAGATACATGGCATATGGAGTAGCCGGACTATCAGTTGCCGCAGATTCCCTATCTGCAATTAAATATGCAAAAGTTAAACCTATTAGAGAAGATGGAATAACAGTAGATTTCGAAATAGAAGGAGACTTTCCAAAATATGGAAATGATGATGACAGAGTAGATGATATAGCAGTAGAAATACTAGATAAAATATCATCAGAATTAAAAAAACATCAAACATATAGAAATGCAGAAACTACCATGTCAGTTTTAACCATTACTTCTAACATAGTATATGGTGAAAAGACAGGCTCAACCCCAGATGGAAGAAAAGCTAAAATGCCATTTGCTCCAGGTGCAAACCCAATGCACGGAAGAGATTCATCAGGTGCATTAAGTTCTCTAAACTCCGTTGCCAAACTTCCATATGAAAAGTGCTGTAAAGATGGAATATCAAATACATTTTCCATAACTCCAAATACCTTAGGTGAAAACTTAGAAATCCAAAAACAAAACTTAGTAAATTTATTAGATGGATACTTTTCTAAAAATGCTCACCATTTAAATGTAAACGTGTTAAATAGACAGACACTAATTGATGCCATGAACAATCCTGAAAAATATCCCCTACTTACAATTAGAGTATCAGGATACTCCGTAAGATTTAATAGATTAACCAAAAAACAACAAAAAGAAGTAATAGAAAGAACATTCCATGAAAAGATGTAGAGGATCAATTGACTCGGTAGAATCAATGGGACTATTAGACGGTCCAGGAATAAGAAATGTCGTATTCTTAAACGGTTGTAAATTAAGATGTAAATACTGTCATAATCCAGAGATGTGGCTAAAAAAAGATAACAATATATCAGTTGAGGAACTAACTCAAAAAATCATTAGAAATAAACCCTATTTTACAAATGGTGGTGGAGTTACCTTTTCAGGTGGAGAACCACTCTTACAATCTGAATTCATAATAGAATGCTGTAAAATATTAAAAAAAGAAAACATCAATATCGCACTAGATACAGCAGGAGTTGGTAACGGAAACTATGATGAAATACTAAAATACGTAGATTTAGTTCTACTAGATATCAAACATACAGATGAAAAAGAATATAAAGAAATAACAGGAAAAGAGATGAAAGAAATAGAAAACTTTATTTTCTCATTAAACAAATCAAATAAAAAAGTATGGATAAGACAAGTCATCATACCTGGCATTAATGACAACGAAAAATACATAGATAAATTAATTAACTATTTAAAACATATTAAAAACATAGAAAAAGTAACCTTTCTACCCTTTCATAGACTTGGAAGAGAAAAATATATAAAATTAAATATCCCATATCCATATGAAAATAAACAAGATATGGATAAAGAAAAGTGTGAAAGACTATATGAATTATTTTTAAAAAGGTTCTTCAACAACTAGTGGGGAGATAAATATATTATTTTAATATACATAATAAGACTAAAACAGGTATATTTTTATTTAAAAAATATATACCTATTTTTTTTAATTTTTTTGAAGCGAAGTTTTTATATTTTATTTTTTAATTCTCCCTTGGTATAATCAAAGGTTTTTAATATTAATTTACTACTCACTCTATTTTTAAGCATTCTATATTCAGAACTCTTTTTATTACTTTTATTTTATTATTTAATCCTTCTGTATAACCATTTGAAAATATCTTATCTATAAATGAATTAACAATATATGGAAGCCAATTCTCTATCATTTTTGAAACATCTATAAATTCATCTATTTTACTTTCCTTACATAAACTTATGAAACTTTCTAATTCTTCTTTAACAGTTTTATATTCTGCATGATTTACTATGTCTAAAAATAATTCTTTAAGTTGATATCCTCTTTTTAAATCATCTGATAAATCTAACATTTAGTTTAATATATCTATCTTCAATATTTCTACTATATGTCCATTTTTATATCTTTATATATATGCCAATTATCAACATCGTTAAAATATATTCTAAGTAAATCAACATTTTTTCTATTCTTTAAAAGTCTATATTCTTTAGAACCTTTTCCAAATTCATCTTGTAATCTTTTTCTTATATTATCTAACGTATCCATTACATATCTTATGTAATGGAATCTATCAACTACAAATTTTGCTTTCGGAAACATTACTTTTGTTACTATTAAATATGCCTCATACATATCTGATATTACATATTCTACTGACTGTCTATTATTTATTATTGTAAAATAATTTTCTAAATAATCTTTTTTTCTACATGGTAATACATCTAAAATTTTTTTATGAATTAGATCATTCATTATAAATGCATATTTTCCATAGTTTGTATGAGCCCTAAATCCATCAAATGATATAACCTTAGGAAGACTATTTGGAACTTCTGGATAATCTTTCATTGCTGAAATTAGTTCTCTTCTAACAGTCATATCACATACATTATTAATTTTAACAATATATGTCATTGATAGATTATAATCTAACAAGTCTTTTCATATTTTCATTATAACTTTATTAGATATATCACTATTTTGTCTATTTAGATATAGTTTTTCTGTAAATTTATAATCGCATTTATGACATATAAATCGTCTCTTTTATATATATATTCTTCTTGAATAACCAACTATATCTAAGTATTTTAACCCTATCTCTTTTAATGTATCATGTACAGAAGAGGTAAATTTATTACATTTTGGACATCTATATTTTTTCTTCTTGCTTTTTATATAAATTATTTTTACTATTCGATTATTAATAATTTTTTCTTCAATTTTAACTACTTCGAATTTTTTCGCTTCAAGTCCTATTAAGCCAACTATATCAATCTTGGCTACTCCCTTCTAGCGAAAAATCATTTTATTTTTATATCCATTTATGATAATATATAAATGTACTTTAAATATTTTATTTTGTTTTTCGCAACTACATTATACTATATTTAAGTACACATAAAAAGCAGGTGATTATTCACTTGCTTTTTTTCCACATACTCCCACTAGATGTGGAAGAATTTTTTTAATAGTCCTCACTAGTTGTTGAAGAGTCAAAAAATATATAAAAAACTGAGACCAATCAATAATCTCAGTTTTTTCGGCACTTAACATTGTTGAAAAACCACAATAGAGTGATTTCCATCACTCTACTTTCCTATGTCAATTCATTTATCAAATTTACTATCATAAAACACTACTTGATAAAAAACCACTTTACCTCAGTCAATTGTGAAGCGTTCACAAAAATATGTTATCAACTTTGTCACTTTATCATGAAATTTATATCTTGTTCCACTGGTTGACAAAAAACATATTTTCACTACATTATCTTTTTAGTATATCAGATTACAAATATTGATTACTACTAAATTTAATTAACCAAGCAGTATACCAAACCATCATCATGAACGTTGCAAGTTCCCGAATTTGATAATTGATCAGAAGCATGACTAAAACCATCTCTATCAGCACTGATTTTCAAGTCGTTCCACTGACAACCAGCTTCAGCAGAGTCACTCATACAAAGACCAGATGGACTTTGTGCTGCAAATGTACTTGCTAAACTGTCAATTTTTGCTCTATTAGCTGCATAAGCTGATTTGTCTTTACCTTTCAAACATACTGGTTCACTTATAAAATCATATTTAAAACATGATGAAGCACTTAGAATTACATTATTTTCATCTAACATATATTTAATAAAAAATCTTTTCCCCTCTTGATATGAACTAAGCTGAGTATAATCTGCTACTCCATCTGTTACAGTAGTAGTTCCTACTGTTCTGTTATCTGTATGAAATGCATATACTGCTGTTCCTTCTTCAATTTCTGGATCTACTGAAGGTGTTGACTGTCCACCACCTTGTGAACCACCACCTTGTGAACCACCATTTCCTTGAGAAGCATTTAATACAACTTCAATACCTTGATTTTCACCAGAATATGTTCCTGTTATATCAGTATTATTTTGGAATGTTGCTTTTACTTTCATTGTTGTACTTCCTCCTGCTGCTATTGTCATATTTGCTGGCATATCAACCTTAAATAATACATTTCCTTTTGTAAATGTAGTATCTTCTGAAATGAAAGTTTCACCAACTTTAACATTATCTATTGTTGCACTAAACGTTCCCTCATTAATTATAGTTAAAGTATATTCTACTGAATCTCCTGGTTGATTTAAATGTGATGACAATTGAGCATTAACTTGTGATTTTGTTCCACAC
>JAFWHR010000019.1 GCA_017511945.1 Bacilli bacterium
AATTTCTTTACTTGAGCATCTGTAAATAATATTTTAGACATTATTACCACCAACTTTCTTATATTATACAATAAGACATAATAAAAACCTATAAAGTGGGTCTCTCTTTTTTTTAGAGTCCACTTTATAGGTTACATTTTACAAAGAGATTATCTTCTCTTTATTTTTATATCAGTTTTCATATCATTAAACATTATACTAACTCTTTCCATGTAATATTTAATAAAACACCTGTTGTATCTATTTTCTATTTCATCATGCAATTCCTTAGCCGCTCTCATAATAACATCATTACCATTAAAAGCACATACATTAAAAGCCTCATTTAATTCACTAATATCAACCACCATATGTGATGAATCAATTATATTTTTAACACTCTCCAAACTATCTTCAATAGATAAATCTAAAGCTAAATCAAATATTACCTCAAGTCTTTTAAGTTTATCAAAACACAAATTATTATAATCAACTTTTTTTAAATCATTTGGAATTCTATAATTGTCCATGTTATTTAATATTTTACATAAACCGTTAAATAATTTATAATAATCAGTTTTAAAAACATCTTCTTCATCAAAATTGTAATTGGCATTTTCACAATTACCTATAAAAGCCATAGAAGTTATAAGATCACTTATATCTTCATACGTCATCTCATCAAAATAATTTATGCCATATTTTTCTAAAGATTTTCTACAAAATCGCCTATTTTCCTCTTTTTTTAATAACTCATTTAAAAACTTCAACTTTTTATCATAATCATAATGTATATATGGTTTTCCATCTTCCATATAGTATTTACATTTAATTCTAGTCCCCAAATAATTGGCAGGTAAACTATCAGATACATATACATTACCACGGTAAATGACATTAGAGATGGTAATAGTTAAATAATTAATATCACTATCAGTAAAAGAATTAAAAGTATCTTTGTCTTCCTTTAAAGATCTAATTAAATCATCAATAGAAATATTATCAATACTCAAATCCATCTTTTCCATTCTAAAGTAGTACTCATCTAATATAACACTTGAAATCTGACTTTGCTCATTTAAATCAATGATAGGATCTACAAGTCTTTGAAGTTCTAAAAAACTAAGTTTCCTAAGTTTCTTCTTAAATTTTTCAAGTGAGTAAAAATCTAATTCCATTCAAAACCTCCCCAAAACATCATATAAAAAATAAATAATTATGTCAACCAATTGATATATAAACAAATGTTTTGTATAATGATGTTGGTGATGAGAAATGAAAATAGATAAAATAACAAAAACTGGATCAAAATACAAAATTACATTAGATGATGGAAAGACGATATACACATATGATGAGGTAATCCTAAAAAATGGACTTTTATATCATAGATTTATAAATGAAAAACTTTTAGAAAAAATATATAATGATACAGTATATTATAAAAGCTATGACAAAGTACTAAGAATGATATCAACTCGTCTAAGATCTGAAAAAGAGATAAGGGAATATTTTAAAAAAACACAGATAGACGAAAAAGATGTAGAAAGTATTATAGATAACTTAAAAAAGATAGGACTAATTGATGACTATAAATATGCAAAGGCATATACAAATGATAAAATAAACCTATCATTAGACGGTCCTTATAAAATAAAAAGACATCTAGAAGAGTGTGACATAGACAAATCGTGTATTGATGAAGTAATTCAAGAAATTGATAAAAATGAAATTGAAAGGCATATAGATAAAATAATTGAAAAGAAAATAAAAAACAATAAAAAAGACACTCCATATATCCTAAAACAAAAAATAATTACATACCTAATAAACTTAGGGTATAGTAGGGAAAGTATTAATAATAGAATAGATAAATTTGAAATTAAAAGTATAGATCTAACAAATCAAATGGATAAAATATATAATAAACTAAAAAAGAAATACTCTGGAAAAGAGTTAGAATATAAACTTAAAAGCAAACTTTATTCCAAAGGATTTACAGGAAGTCAAATAGAAGAGTACATAAAAAATAGTTCATTAATTTGAACTATTTTCGGTATTTTCACTATTTTGTTTATCAGATGTGTTAAGCGCACTGTCAACAGATTTGTTATAAGACTTTTGAAGGTCAGAATCAGATATTTTAAAATTGTATTTTTTTCTAAGTTCAACTAAAGCTTTAGTTTGTAAAGTTGTATCCTCCTCAAGTTTCTTATCGACAATTTTATCAATTATATCATCTTTAACCTTACTAAGCTTAGGTTTATCTTTTTGTTTAATTCTATAAATGATATGGTAACCATATTCAGTTTTAACAGGTTCAGTTGTATACTTACCATCTTCTAATTTGTTAGTTGCATCCCAGAACTCATCAACCACTGATCCATAAGTTACTGTAAGTTTACCACCTTTAGAAGCAGTACCCTTATCATCAGAGTTTTCTTTGGCAATTTTCTCAAAATCTTCACCTTTATCCAATTTTTTAATAAGTTTTTCTGCTTTTTTCTTAGCCTCTTCTTCAGCTTTTTGCTTATCTTCATCAGACGCTTTATCATCTGCTTTAGGTGAGATTAAAATGTGTTTAGCCTCAATATCACCATATATGTTTTCCTCGTAGTAAGCATTTATATCATCATCAGTTATACTTTCCTTTACATAGTTTTCAGAGACTACCTTTTTCTTATATTCTAAAATTAACACCTTTTTAAAAGCATCTTCATTTTCGTATCCAGCATTTAATAAAGCTGCATTGAAATCCATACCATAACTTTTATACTGCTCTTTGTAATTGTTTAACTGACTATCCGCATAACTTTTCGCATCATCATCAGTCTTAATTTCTTTATTTACTATATAATCATCAACCATATTAGTAAGAACAGTCGCTCCACCTTGTTTTTTCATCTCGTCGAATAACTCTTCCGCACTGATTTTCTTTCCATCCATCTTAGCAATAAGTTTTTCACCATTTTTCAAAGTGGCAGTACCACAACCAGCAAGCATCAAAACTGCCGCACATCCGATTAGTAATTTTTTCTTCAATTTTTTTCGCTTCCTTTCATGTATGCCTTTTTCATACAAGTAAATGATACCAAAATTTAAGATAAAATTCAACAATTTAAGCAATAGTAATCACAAAAAAGAGATATTTCCATAAAATAATGTGAAGAGTAAAAAGGAGGAATGATTTATGTATAACAGTTGCGGAAGTAACGGTGCGGCTATCGTACTTGTATTATTTATTCTTTTAATAATTATACTTGGAGCTTGGATTTAAAATAGAAAGGAAGGTATATATGCAAGGGAATAATTCATGTGAAAAACCTAATCACAACCATCAAGGCAACTCAGGATATTTAATCATTTTAGTATTATACATCCTACTTGCCATTTTATTAGGTTCAACACTATTTTATTAAAAAATCAGTATGCAAAGTCATACTGATTTTCATCATCAAAAAATGGCGTCCATGAAAGGATTCGAACCTTCGACCTATTGCTTAGGAGGCAATTGCTCTATCCTACTGAGCTACATGGACACAAACAAATTATAACTTATATCAAAATAAATGTAAAGCAAATTAAATGTTTTTACAATATTGTAATTGTCTTATTAAAGAAAATATATTATAATGATATTTAGGGAAGAGGGTAGTACTAGTGGATTATTCAAATTTAAAAATTCCTACCCACGTAGGGTTTATAGTAGATGGAAATGGCAGATGGGCATTAGAAAGAGGACTAAATAGAAGTAAAGGACATGAAGAAGGATTTCAAAATGTTAAAAAAATAACATCATATGTGTTTTCAAAAGGAATAAAATATATAAGTGCTTATCTTTTTTCAACTGAAAATTTTAAAAGAAGTAAAAAAGAAGTGGACTTTTTAATGAACTTATTGACAGGGAAATTAAAAGAAATATTAAAATTCTGTCATGATGAAAAGATAAAAGCCGTATTTTCAGGAAGAAAAGAAAATTTATCAAACAAAGTTTTAAAAGCCATGAAAAATATAGAAGAAGAAACGTCAATATATGAAGGAAGAGTATTCAATATATGTTTCAATTATGGTTCTCACACTGAAATAGTTGATGCAACTAAAAAAATATCCGAAAAAGTTAAAGATGGAGAAATAAACATTGAAGATATAGATGAAAAACTATTTAGTAAATATTTATATCAGCCTCTACCACCAGTAGATTTGATGATCAGAACGAGCGGCGAGATGAGAATAAGTAATTTCATGCTATGGCAGTGTTCATATGCAGAGTTTTACTTTCCAAAATGTTATTTTCCAGATTTTAATTATGATGAATTTGATAAAGCAATAATAGAATACACTAAAAGAGACCGTAGGTTTGGAGGTATAGATTATGGCAAAAAGAGTAGTTAGTGCATCTATATTATTACTAATAATAGTTCCACTAATATTGATAGGTGGAAGCGCATTTGACATAGGCTTATACATAATATCCATGATAGCCCTAAAAGAATTCTTAGATATAAAAGGAGTAAAAAAAGACATTCCAATATTTATTCAAGTAATCGCATATATATTTATGACACTGATCATACTTGGAGAAGTAAATGTGACCAACTTGACCATTAACTTTGACTATAGACTTATATCTTCACTGTTTCTCTCATTTCTAATACCTACAGTTTTCTATCATGAGAGAAAAACCTATAGTATAAATGATGCCTTTTATCTAATTGGAGGAATACTGTTTTTAAGCATATCTATGTCAATGATGATAATGGTAAGAAACACAAGTCTATATCTATTTATATTCTTAATAACGCTTCCAATGATTACCGATACCTTTGCCCTTATAGGTGGAAACTTAATAGGAAAACATAAACTTTTAGAGGAAATATCTCCAAATAAGACAGTTGAGGGAATGATAATAGGAACACTAACCGGAGTATTCATATCTTTTACCTTTTACATAACAGTTATAGATCCGGCATACAATAAAATAGAACTTTTATTCATGTGTACATTCCTATCAATTTTAGGACAACTTGGAGATTTGGTGTTTTCTGCAATCAAAAGATACTTTAGAAAAAAAGACTTTTCAAACTTAATTCCTGGACATGGTGGAATTTTAGATAGACTTGACAGTATAATATTTGTAATACTAGGATATATATTCTTCATATAAGGAGGGACTTTAATGACTTTAATTTATTTTATTTTAATTTTAGGAATAATAATATTAATACACGAATTCGGACACTACATATTTGCTAAAAAAGCAGGAATATATGTATATGAATTTTCAATAGGTATGGGACCTAGAATATTTAAATGGAAAAGAAAAAATGATGAAACAGAATATTCGATTCGATTAATACCAATAGGTGGATTTGTCCAAATGGCTGGTGAAGAAGTGGATGATGACCCAGACGTACCAAAAGATAAGAAATTTTCATCTAAAACATTTATGCAAAAATTTATGACCGTAATAGCTGGAATTATGAACAATTTCATATTAGCTATAGTACTACTATTCATATTTGCTTTATTTAATGGTGCACCTCAAAACAAACCATTAATTGGACCACTTACAGAAAATCTTCCAGCTTATACATCAGGTCTTAAAGAAGGTGATAGAGTTGTAAGTATCAATGGTAAAAAAATAAATACCTATGATATGCTTGCCCTAGAAGTTCAAGTTAACTCAGGAAAAGAAATAACTTTAGGAGTAGAAAGAGATGGCAAACAGTCAGAGTATACCATTAAACCAAAAAAGATAAAGGAAAAAGGACAGAGTGTATATAGATATGGTTTTAGCATGAATGATGAGGTAAAAAAAGGCTTTGTTCCTTCACTAATATATGCATTTACCAAAACAATAAGTTTGATTCAGCAGATGATATATACAGTTTTCTATCTGATAACAGGAACTCTAAGTCTAAACTCGTTCTCTGGACCAGTTGGAATATATAACATAGTTGGACAAGCTAAAGATGCTGGAATATGGTCACTTATTACATTAACAGCCCTATTAAGTGTAAATGTAGGATTCATAAATCTACTACCACTTCCTGCATTTGACGGTGGAAGACTATTATTTGTAATTATCGAAAAGATTACCGGAAAGAAAGTAAATCCAAAAGTAGAAAACACCATTCACGCAGTAGGATTTTTCCTATTAATGGCTCTAATGTTATTAGTGACATATAATGATATTATTAGACTTATAAAATGAGACATTAAGTCTCTTTAACGCACAGGTGGTGGAATGGTAGACACGCTACTTTGAGGGGGTAGTGGATATAATCCGTGTGAGTTCAAATCTCATCCTGTGCACCAAATTGATAGGAAACTCTAACTCTAAGGTGTAATAAATGGCTAACAGAAATGTTAGTTTTTTCTATAATTAGTAAAGTCATACTAAATTTTTGAAAAAACAAGCCTAGATCCCATTAACTTTAGATAACGGGTATTTCACAGGTTGATTTTTCCAAAAAAATATGCTACTATGAATATGTCAAGGGAACTTGCATATAAATAAAAAAGGGAATACTTAACTCGCTAAGTTGAGTACTCACCCAAAAAATATTTTTGTTGAAGTACTTAATCTAGTGGTAGATTGAGTACTGTTTTTCTATTAAAGAGCCTTCAAGAGAAGGATTATTAATAAAATGATAATTATAAGCAAAAGTGAGATTAGAAAATCTTTTTTGTTCATAATATCAAGCCTCCTTCCTATAAGAAGTCGGCAAGTACTCAACAATTAAGCATCCCTTAAATACATCATTCCACAGTTGACAAAATAAAACAAGTTGAATAATTAAGTTTTTATCTAAGTTTATGATTTTTGTACTATATTCAATGTAGTTAGTAAATCTTATTACTAATATTTGGGCTAGTGAAAAGTTGATAGAGTTCTTCTTTAAAGAACCGTTTATAACAACTCAGATATTATTACAATTTTTTACAAAAAAATTTAGAAAAACTATTGACACTCCAAAAAAAAGTATGATAAAATACAAATGAACTTAATAGGAATAGAAAAATAGACTACATTTATATTATATTTTAATTATTAATGTAAGACATGTTCTTATTCTTTAATAATTATTATATTTATAATTGTTTTCTAAAGTACTGTAATTATTATTTAGATTTTATTTGTTTTAATGACTTATCTTTGATATTTCATTAATTCATCTATTAATCTATCTATGTATTACAAGTAATTAAGTATTACCTATTTATATAGCTAATATTTAATGGCTCTTTTCTATTCAATCAAGCTATTAAGTGTGCACGTGTATGTGGGATCTTGATAAAAATTATTTATATGACTGTCAACATATTTATAATTTTGAGCAGTTTTACCACGGAAAAGAGTATGTTGTTTTGACAGACAATATATTTTTTTTATGCACTAAAACTCCAAGTTTCTTGCAATTACCTGATTAACAATATAGTTTTTTGACATAATAACCGTAGGTGATGAGATTGATAGGTACGGTTATAAAAAATGCGAGAAAGAATTGCGGACTTACACAAAAACAACTTGCTAAAAAAGTATCACTAGCAGATACTACAATATCAAGTTATGAAAGAGGAAACAGTGAACCAGACTTCAAAACTATAAGAAAAATATTAAAAGTATGTGGCTATGATCTAGTTTTTATAGATAAAGCTAATGAAAAATATATCAGTGTAGATAAATTTTCAAGAGAGATTTAAAAATAAATAAAATACTTGACACTATTTGCCATTTTTATTTGTTTTTAAATTTTTTTTTTGATAAAATTGTTAATGGTGATTGCATGGTAAAATACGATGAGAGTTCAATAAAAATTTTAGAGGGATTAGAAGCAGTAAGAAAAAGACCTGGAATGTACATAGGCTCAACTGATAAAAGAGGACTTCATCATCTAGTATGGGAAATTGTCGACAACAGTATTGATGAAGTTATAAATGGATACGGAGACAAAATAATTGTTACCATACATAAAGATGGAAGTATAAGCGTTGAAGACTTTGGAAGAGGGGTACCTGTCGGAACTCATCCATCAGGAAAATCCACACCAGAAGTTATATATACAATTCTCCATGCTGGAGGAAAATTTGAAACATCAGGTTATAAAGTTTCAGGTGGTCTTCACGGAGTTGGAGGAAGTGTCGTAAATGCCCTATCAAAATATATGGAAGTTACAATCAAAAGAGATGGAGGAGAGTATTTCATATCATTTGAAAATGGGGGACACCTAAAAACGCCATTAAAGAAAATATCTTTATCACATAAAACAGGAACTAAAGTTAGATTTATACCAGATGATACCATATTTCAAACAACCACATTCTCATTTTCTAAAATATGTGAAAGAATGCAGGAGAGTGCCTTTTTACTTAAAAATTTAACCTTAGAAGTAATAGATGAGAAAGAAGATAGAAAAGAAGTATATCACTATGAAAAAGGTTTAAACTCATTTGCTGAATACTTAAATAGTGATAAAAAAATCCTTCATAAACCAGTTGATTATAGTGGAACAAAAGAAGGAGTAAATGTCGAAGTAGCCTTCCAATATACAGAAGGTTATTCAGAAAATATTATCTCATTCGTAAACAATGTTAAAACCTCAGACGGAGGAACACATGAAGTGGGATTTAAAACAGCCCTAACAAGAGTATTCAATGAATATGCGAGAAATAATGGATATTTAAAAACAAAAGATAAAAATTTTGAAGGACCAGATACGAGAGAAGGACTAACCGCAATAATATCCCTTCAAATACCAGAAAAACTACTACAATTTGAAGGACAAACTAAAGGTAAATTAGGTTCTCCAATAGCCAGAACTGTAGTAGATAGTATTACTACAGAGAATATGCAATTTTTCTTAGAAGAAAATAAAGAAGTTGCAACTAAAATATTAGAAAAAATGGTCAAATCAAAACAAGTTAGAGAAGCAGCCAGAAAAGCCAGAGACGAAGCTAGAAACGGAAAAGGAAAAAACAGAAGAGAAAAATCTATATCAGATAAATTCACACCAGCTCAATCTAAAAATAAAAAAATCAATGAACTATTTTTAGTCGAGGGAGATTCAGCAGGAGGGTCAGCAAAACAAGGTAGAGATAGAAAATTTCAAGCGATTTTACCACTTAGAGGAAAAGTAATAAACACTGAAAAAGCATCACTTACAGATGTCTTAAACAATAATGAAATAAATACCATGATTCAAACTATAGGTGCGGGAATTGGAAGTGACTTTGACATTAAAGACTGTAACTATGATAAAGTAATTATAATGACCGATGCTGATGATGATGGAGCCCACATTACAATATTACTACTTACATTCTTCTATAGATTCATGAAACCTCTAATTGAAAATGGCCACCTATATATCGCAATGCCACCATTATATGCCCTAAAAAACGGAAATAAAATATATGATTATGCATGGACTGATATGGAGGCAGAAGAGATAAGAAACAAACATAAAGTTAAACTTGAAAAGCAGAGATATAAAGGACTTGGTGAGATGAACGCTGAACAGTTATGGGAAACAACTATGGATCCAGAAAAGAGAAGTTTAATAAAAGTAAACTTATCTGATTTATCACTAGCCGAAAGAAGAGTATCAGTACTAATGGGAGATCACGTTGAACCGAGAAAGCAGTGGATTGAAGAAAATATAGAATTTACATTGGAAGACAATTTTGCAAAATAAAACCTTAATTTAGGAGGTAGCTATGAACACAGATGAAGTAATAAAAAAAATACACGAATATGCCTTAGAAGATATAATGGGTGACAGTTTTGGAAGATATGCAAAAACGATCATTCAAGATAGAGCCTTACCAGACGTTAGAGATGGACTAAAACCCGTTCAAAGAAGAATACTATATGCGATGTATAAAGATAATAATACATATGATAAACCTACAAAAAAATCTGCTAAAGCTGTGGGAAACATCATGGGATTTTATCATCCACATGGAGACTCAAGCATATATGATGCACTAGTCAGAATGAGTCAGTGGTGGAAAAACAACCTATGTTATGTCGAGATGCAAGGTAATAATGGTTCCATGGATGGTGATGGAGCAGCTGCTATGCGTTATACAGAAGCAAGACTTTCTAAAGTTGCTGGAGAACTACTTAAAGACATAAACAAAGATACAGTACTGATGAGTTTAAACTACGATGATACATTACTAGAACCAACAGTTTTACCAGCTAAATACCCTAATTTACTCGTAAATGGAGCAACAGGAATATCTGCAGGATATGCGACAAATATACCACCTCACAATTTAGGAGAGATAATTGATGCAACTATAAAGAGAATAGATAGTCCAAACTGTAGATTAGATACAATTTTAGATATTGTTAAAGGACCAGACTTTCCAACAGGAGGAGTTGCTGAGGGAGTTAAAGGAATAAAAGATGCCTTTGAAAAAGGTAGAGGTAAAATAAATGTAAGATGTAAATACGAAATAGTAGGAAACAAAAGTAAAAGACAGATTATAATAAGTGAGATACCTTATGAAGTTAATAAAGCATCTTTAGTTAAAAAAATAGATGACATTAGAATAGAAAAGAAAGTAGATGGAATTCAAGAAGTAAGAGATGAAACCGATAGAAATGGACTTCAAATAGCCATTGATTTAAAGAAAGGCGCAAATGAACAATTAGTTCTAAACTACCTACTTAAAAATACCGATATGATGGTATCTTATAACTATAATATGGTCGCAATTGTAAATAGAAGACCGATGGTTTTAGGAATCATGGAGATAATTGATGCATATATTTCACATCTAAAAGAAGTAGTAATAAGAAGAACAAAATTTGACCTTAGAGTAGCTAAAGAGAGAATGCACATCTTAGAAGGTCTTATAAAAGCACTATCTATTTTAGATGAAGTAATCAGAGTTATAAGAGCATCTAAGAACAAATCAGATGCCATTAAAAACTTAGTAAAAGAATTTGATTTTACCGAAAAACAAGCAGATGCAATAGTAAGCTTAAGATTATATAGACTTACTAATACAGATGTAAATGACATTAAAATAGAGATGGAAGAAAAAGAAAAACAGATAGCAATTTGGACCCAAATAATTGAAAACGAAGAGGCTTTAAAACACGTCATGAAAACAGAACTTAGACTTGTAAAAAAAGAATATGCAGTTCCTAGAAAGACAGAGATTAAAGAAGATGTAACTGAAATAAAAATAGACACAACATCATTAATCCCTAAAGAAGACTGTATAGTTATAGTTACAAATGAAGGCTACGTTAAAAGAGTATCTCTAAGAAGCTATGGCGCTAAAGGAAATGAAGAGACAGGCCTAAAAGATAGAGATTATGTAATAGGTATATATGAGGCAAATACCATGGATACATTATTACTATTTACAGACTTAGGTAACTATCTATACATTCCAGTATATGAACTGCCAGATTTAAAATGGAAAGATCTAGGAAAACACGTAAGTAATGTTATAAAATTATCATCAGGTGAAAACATTATTTATTCATATTTAACTAAAAACTTTAAAGATGATATAACTTTTGTCTCATTTACAAAAAATGGAATGGTTAAAAGAACTAAATTGTCATCTTTAAAAGTGCAGAGATATTCTAAACCAGTAAACCTTATTAAATTAAAAAAAGAAGATAGAGTAATATCTACATGTACACATAATAGTGAAGTATTTATAACCACAAGAAATGGATTTGGTCTTAGATATTCTATAGATGAAATTCCGATAACTAATTTAAGAGGAAGTGGAGTAAAAGCCATTAATCTAAAAGATGACATAGTAGTATCAGCTTCAACCTTTAAAGATGAACCATATATATGTATACTAACCGATAAAGGAACATCTAAAAGAATTAAAATAGATCAATTTGATATAACATCAAGAGCAAGAAAAGGAGTATACGTAATAAGAGATGTTAAAACAAATCCATATCACGTAATATCCATGTTTGTTTTAGACAATAAAAGTGAAATTGGAATTATAACAGATGAAATTACATATCATAAAATCACAGAATTTCCAATAGGTGATAGATATCAAACTGGAAGTTTAATAACTAAAGGTAAAATAGAAAAAGCCTTTGTTAAAACAACCTTAGAAAAACCAAAAGAAGAAAAAAAAGATATTTCACTAGATAAAGTTGATGAGAAAATTATGACTATTGATGACTTCCTAGATGATTTTAAATAACCTTAATAAAAATATAAACCTCACTTTAATTTAAGTGAGGTTTACTTGATATCATTTTAATTTCTTCTTTAGACAAACCAGTAGCCTTAGAAATATCATCTACTGGCATATTCATATTTAATAGGTTCTTTGCAGTATTATAAACACCTTTTTGGACACCCTTTTCAAATAAACTGTTATTTATAATCTCTTCTTCGTTTTCGATAATGACATCTAATACATCAGAATCATTGTTTAAATCATTTACCTTATCATTTAATCTTTCCATTAACTTATCACCTTTACATATCTCATCCATCTGTTTTTTACTTTCAGCAGCAAGTAACATCAAAAATGGATTTTCCTTTCTCTTATCTTTATGATACCATAACTTCTTATAATAATCCATATTGATGTGGACTATCTCAAATATGTCATCATTTACTTTATTATGTGATTTATCATCAGAAATGTGACAAATGATTATCTTTCTATTTTCAATATTAAAATTAATTTATAAGTGTAAAACTCTTATCTATAATATTATTTTATAGAAATATAAACCTCACTTTATTATAATAGTGAGGTTTACTTAATATCATTTTATTTTTTCAATGTCGTCAGTAGAAAGTCCAGTTACTTTTGATATAGTTTTTATACCAATTTTTTCATTTTTCATATTCTTTACAATTTCAATATTTCTTTTATTAATACCATCTTTGACACCTTTTTCAAATAAACTGTTTTTAATAATCTCTTCTTCGTTTTCGATAATTACATCTAACACATCAGGATCTTTATTTAAATCATTAACCTTATCATTTAATCTTTCCATTAACTTATCACCTTTACATATCTCATCCATCTG
>JAFWHR010000020.1 GCA_017511945.1 Bacilli bacterium
GCATCTATAATTCTACAAGTTTTATCCTTTATAAATTCATCATGAATACCATCTTCATCAAAAGTTATATTTTGGTCTTTAATATTTAATAAATTTCGTATATAATTATCTTGAGGCATATAAATCAAATCCTTTCTAAATATATTCCAATTACATTTTAGCATAGGATTTAATATATGTCTCTTTTTATATACAAAATTAGTGAGAGCATATCATCTGCCCCCACTAGATATTATAGAACCTTAATATTTCACTCTTTTTCTTGATTAAAATGAAAACAAGTGATATCCTTAATAAGGATAGGAGATTATTATGACAAAAATAGATAAAAGACAAATAGTACAAATGATATTAAATCAAGACTTAGAAAAAAAAGACAGGGAAGAAATAATTGATATGCTAGTAGATAACCCAATAGCCATAGACATAGAAAAAGAAGAAGAAAAGAATTTAACATTTGGAGAAAAGCTAGCTGATAAATTTGCCGAAAAAGCCGGAAGCTGGGGATTTATTTTCTTCTTTACCTTATTCTTAATTATATGGATTATAATGAACTGGATATTAAAGGATAAAGCAATAGATCCATACCCATTCATTCTCTTAAATTTACTATTATCATGCCTAGCAGCTATTCAAGCACCCATTATAATGATGAGCCAAAATAGAGAAGCAAAAAAAGATAGTTTGAGAAATCAAAACGATTATAAAACAGATTTAAAAAGTGAATTAATATTAGAAGATTTACACGACAAAATAGAAATACTTATAAAAAACCAAAAAGAAATAAAAAAAGAAATAGATAATCTTAAAGAAAAAAACAAATAATTTGTAAAATACCACCATAAAAAAAGAGATATAAACAAATATCTCTTTTATAATGTCACCATTTTAGCGGTAAACTTATCACCTAAAATATCTATTAAAATAGTAGAATTAAACTTTACATCACCATTAATAATAGATTTAGCAATCAGAGTTTCAATATTTCTAGAAACAAACCTCTTAATAGGTCTTGCTCCATAATTCTCATCATAGCTAGATTCTACTATATACTTCTTAGCCTTGTCAGAAACAACAATCTTAATTTTTTTATCAGATAGTCTTTCAGTTATTTCAGCTATTATCTTATCAAGTATTTCATAAACTACTTCCTTAGATAAACTATTAAACATAATAATTTCATCGATTCTGTTTAAAAATTCAGGCCTAAATGTTTTTCTAAGTTCACTCATTACCTTATCATGACTATCATCATCATTATTTAAAATATATTCACTACCTAAATTAGAAGTCATAATAATTATAGTATTTTTAAAATCAACTGTTCGTCCCTGAGAATCAGTTATTCTTCCGTCATCAAGTATCTGAAGAAGAATATTAAATACATCCCTGTGAGCTTTTTCAATTTCATCGAATAAAACAATACTATATGGATTTCTTCTGACAGCCTCAGTTAACTGTCCTCCATCATCGTATCCTACATATCCAGGAGGAGAACCAATTAATCTAGAAACAGAATGACTTTCCATATACTCACTCATATCAATTCTTATCATATGTCTCTCATCGTCAAATAACTCATAAGCTAAGCTTCTAGCAACTTCAGTTTTACCTACACCAGTAGGACCTAAAAATATAAATGAACCGATTGGTCTATTTGGATCTTTAATACCAGCCCTAGCTCTAATAATAGCTTCACTTACTAAATTTAAAGCCTTTTCCTGTCCTTTTACTCTCTTACCTAAATTCTCCTCCAAATGAAGAAGCTTTTCTCTCTCAGTACCGACTAGCTTACTAATAGGAATATTCGTCCATTTAGAAATAATAGAAGCTATAGACTCATCGTCAACCACATCACTTAAAATAGAATTATTATTACTATTTTGAAGTTCATTAAGTTCTTTTTCTAAAGCAGGAATAGTACCGTGTTTAAGCCTAGCAATAGTCTCATAATCATACTTAGATTCAGCAAATTCTAAATCAGTATTAGCTTTCTCAAGCTCTTCTTTTTTCTTATTTATCTCTAAATTAATTTTCTTTTCTTCTTCCCAGTCATTTCTAAGATTTTTCTCTTTCTCTTTAAGTTCAGATAATTTTTCATCAATCTCATTAATCCTGTTTTTAGAAAAATCATCTTTTTCCTTTTTCAAAGCTTGTTTTTCAACTTCAAGTTGCATAATTTTTCTAGTTAAAGTATCTATAGAAGTTGGAACAGACTCAAGCTGAACTTTAATAGTAGCGCATGCCTCATCGACTAAATCGATAGCCTTATCTGGTAAAAACCTATCAGTAATATATCTATCAGATAAAGTAGCTGCAGCAACTAAAGCTTTATCCTTAATAGTTACCCCATGATAAACCTCAAAACGAGATTTAAGTCCACGAAGAATAGTAATAGTGTCTATTACAGTAGGTTCAGAAACTTGAACCTTTTGAAAACGTCTCTCTAAAGCCCCATCTTTTTCAATATATTTTCTGTACTCATTTAAAGTAGTTGCACCAATACAGTGAATCTCACCTCTAGCAAGCATAGGTTTAAGCATATTTCCAGCGTCCATTGCTCCTTCAGTAGCACCAGCACCAACAATCATGTGAATCTCATCGATAAACATGATAATCTCGCCATCAGAGTCTTTAACCTCTTTTAAAACAGCCTTTAATCTATCCTCAAACTCACCTCTAAATTTAGCGCCTGCAATCAAAGAGCCCATATCAAGTTCCCATATAGTCTTATTTTTTAAACTATTAGGCACATCACCCTTAACAATTCTTTGAGCAAGCCCCTCTACAATAGCAGTCTTACCAACACCAGGCTCACCAATTAATACAGGATTATTCTTAGTTTTACGAGATAAAATCCTACTAA
This sequence comes from Bacilli bacterium, assembly GCA_017511945.1. Classification (GTDB taxonomy): domain Bacteria; phylum Bacillota_I; class Bacilli_A; order RF39; family UBA660; genus Coprosoma. The sequence goes on from JAFWHR010000020.1 coordinate 2,867, forward strand.
TAGAACGAATCTCCTCATCACGTCCTATAACAGGATCTACTTTTCCATCTTTAACACTTTTAGTAATATCTCTTCCATATTTCTCAAGTGGTTTTTGTAAACCTTCTTGATATTCTTTTTCTGGATTCATAAACATAACCTCCTTTTCTAAATAACACTATATCACACCATTTAGCACTTGTCAAGAAAGAGTGCTAATAAATTAGATGTATTTTTAAAAATATTAATTAACTATATATAATTATATTATCCATCGTTTCTACTAGAAAATCGACATTAAATATGTCAGAAGCACTTCTTGAAATAAGTCCAGCCTGGGTCCCATTAACTTTAGATGGTGGGTTAAGACTAAACCTAATTGGCAAAAAAACAAACAAATGTTTCTAAAAACTATTTACATTAAAATTTTTTTGTGATATTGTAGATACATGAGTAAGTGGAAAACTAAAAACAGGCATAAATATTTATTACAGTATCATCTGATTTTAGTATGTAAATATAGAAAGAAATTATTATCATCAAACCAGCTATCCGAAGATATAAAAGAGTTATCAAGAAAAATTCTAGAAAAGCATGATGTAATAATTAAGTATATGGAGACTGACAAAGATCATATACATTATATGTTAGAACTTAATCCTAATATATCAATAAGCAAAGCCGTTAAGTTATTAAAAAGTTATACCACTTTTCATATATGGAGAAAGTATTATAGATTTTTAAGTAAACATTTTTGGAAAGAGAAAACTTTTTGGACCGATGGTTATTTTATTTGTACTGTAGGAAATGTTTCAGATAAGATGTTAAAAGAACACATAGAAAATCAGGGGTGAAGAGTATATGTTAAAGGCTTACAAATATAGAATATATCCTAATAATGAGCAAGAAATATTAATAAATAAGACATTAGGATGTGCGAGATTTGTCTATAATCATATTTTATCTTATAAAATAGATTCATATAAAAATGAAGGCAAATCTTTAAGTAAAATAGACTGTAATAACTACTGTAACAGGGTACTCAAAAATGATCATCCTTTTTTAAGAGAAGTGGATAAATTCGCACTTACTAATTCTATTTATAATATGGATAGTAGCTTTCAAAAATTCTTTAAAGAAGGTGCGGGTTTTCCTAAGTTTAAAAACAAACATTCAAAAAAACAAAGTTATACTACTAATTATACTAATGGAAATATCAAAGTGTTTTTTGACATCAATAAAATTCAAATACCTAAAGTTGGAAAGATAAGAGTTAAAATACATAGATTGTTTAGTGGTATTATTAAA
>JAFWHR010000021.1 GCA_017511945.1 Bacilli bacterium
GAGACAGTTCGGTCCCTATCCGTCGTGGGCGTAGGAAAATTGAGGAGAGCTGTTCCTAGTACGAGAGGACCGGAATGGACCTACCTCTGGTGTATCTGTTGTCACGCCAGTGGCACTGCAGAGTAGCTAAGTAGGGAATGGATAACCGCTGAAAGCATCTAAGCGGGAAGCCAACTTCAAGATGAGTTTTCCCATTATTTATTAAGTAAGATCCCTTAAAGACTATGAGGTTGATAGGCTGGAGGTGGAAGAATGGCAACATTTTGAGCTGACCAGTACTAATAGATCGAGGATTTAATCCTATAATTGTTTTTTAAAGAGATATTTAACACATTATCATGTTTTCAGAGAATTATTTCTCTAATCAGTGAATTTGTAACGATAGCAAAGTGGATACACCTGTTCCCATACCGAACACAGAAGTTAAGCACTTTAACGCCAACAATAGTGTAAGCGAAGATAGGAAGTTGCAAATTCTTTTTTTTTTTGCTTAGAAATGATTAGATTACCTATTTTAATGAAATAAAAAAACTAAATAATTAAATCATTAATTTACTTATTATAATATACATGATATAATTAATCTGAGGGATGAATATGGAATACAAAATAACTATGAAGTCAGAGATGGACACTATTGAACTTGCCCAAAATATAGAATCCGAAAAATTTAAAAACATGGTAATATGTTTAAATGGTGAACTTGGAAGTGGGAAAACACTATTTACTAAAGCCTTCGCCAATGCGATGGGGATTAGTGAAACTATTACATCACCAACATTTAACATAATTAAAGAATACGATGGAGAACTTCCACTATATCACATGGATGTTTATAGATTAGATGGAAATGTAGAAGGAGTAAACATCGAAGAGTATTATAGAAAAGGCGGAGTAACTATAATAGAATGGGCCAGTACAATTAATGATATTTTACCAGAAAATAGATTAGATATAAAATTTAGAATTACTGGGGAAAACTCTAGAACTCTAATAGTAAAACCTTATGGAAAAGAATACGAAGAATTATGTGAGGCAGTACTTTGAAATATTTATTTGTAAATTCAGCGACTACAAATTTAGAGGTCGCTATTTTAATTGATGGTAAAATAACTTATTTGTATGATGAAAACGTAGGTCAAAACACCTCATCAAAATTAATGCCAACAGTTGAAGAAGCGTTTAAAAAATCTAACATTAAACCGAGAGATATAGATAAAGTTTTTGTTGTAAATGGTCCAGGTTCATTCACTGGAATAAGAGTAGGACTAACGGTATGTAAAACACTTTCATGGGCTTTAAAAATTCCAGTAGTGCCAATATCCTCATTAGAAGTAATGGCATCGGGATATGATGAAAATGTTATATCACTAATAGATGCGAGAAGAGGATATGTATATGCTGGAGGATACGATAAAGATTTAAATAACATATATAAAGATAGATATACACTACTAGAAAATGTTGAAAAAAATATAAAATATGTATCTTATGAAAGTTTTTCTTTTTCCACAGCAATCCCTAAACTAGATGTAAAAAAGATAATTAATAAACACAAAGATGAAGAAGAAATAAATCCACATACATTAAATCCAAATTATCTAAAACTGACAGAAGCAGAAGAAAAGAGATTAAATGATAAAAAGAGTTAGTAAAAAAGAAGTATTATCTTTCGCGCAAAAATACTTTAAAAATTACAGTGATAAAGATAATTTGTATGATAGTACAATTGCCTACTATAAAAAAGATAAAATAATAGCTTTTATGACATATACAATAATCTACGATAGAGCAGAAATTGAATATTTTGCAGTTAAAGAAGAATTTAGAGGACAAGGCATATCAGATGAACTATACGAATACTTTGAAAAAAGTATCAAACATTTAAAAAATATAACATTAGAAGTAAAAAAAAATAACGAAAGGGCTATAAAATTTTATAAGAAAAAAGGATTTATACAAGCTGCAATTAGAAAAAATTATTATCAAAATGAAGATGGATATTTGATGATTAAGAAATTAGGTGAGTAATATGTATATACTTGGAATAGAATCAAGTTGTGACGAAACAAGCGTAAGCATAGTAAAAAATGGAACTAAAGAGATTTCCACAGTAATTTTATCACAAATGGATGTGCATGCATACTATGGAGGAGTAGTTCCAGAAATAGCGAGCAGAATGCACGTAGAAAACATAACAATTGTAATAGAAGAGACGTTAAAAAAAGCAAAAATGACTATGGATGATATAGATGCTATTGCAATAGCCTATGGACCAGGACTTATAGGGTCACTTTTAGTAGGTCTAATGGCTGCAAAAACATTATCATTTATATATAATAAACCATTAATTCCAGTTCACCATATTGCCGGTCATATTTATGCAAATAACCTAGTAAAAGAATTAGAGTTCCCTCTAATCGCCCTAGTAGTAAGTGGTGGACATACACAGCTTGTATACATGAAAGAAAACTATAATTTCAAAGTTATAGGATCTACATTAGATGATGCCGTTGGAGAGGCATATGATAAAGTAGCAAGAGTAATTGGCCTTCCATATCCAGGAGGACCATTAGTAGATAAACTATCAAAAAAAGGAATGGATACATATAATCTTCCATTACCTTTAAATGATAAAAGTTATAACTTTAGTTTTAGTGGACTTAAAAGTTCAGTTATTAATTTATCACATAATGAAAGACAAAGAGGAAATGAAATAATAAAAGAAAACTTAGCATGCTCTTTTCAAAATAGAGTAGTGGAAATACTAACCAAAAAGACTATGAAAGCACTAAAAGATTATAAAGTAAAAAATCTAATAATAGCTGGAGGAGTTGCTGCTAATAGAGGACTTAGAAAAAGTATGGAAAAAGAATCTGAAAAGAATGACATAAATCTCACAATCCCAGAAATAAAATACTGTACAGATAATGGAGCTATGATAGCCGCAGCAGGATATTATGCTTATTTAAGAGGAGATAGGGCAGACTTAGATTTAAATGCTAAAGCAACTTTAGAAATGAAATAAGGAGGATAAAAATGAATAAATATATGGAAATAGCAAAACAATTATCAGAAGATAATCTAAAGACAAACCATGGAGGACCATTTGGTGCATGCATAGTAAAAAATGGAAAAATAGTTGGTAAAGGATCAAACCAAGTTTTAAAGGATAATGATCCAACTGCCCACGCAGAAATAGTTGCGATAAGAGACGCATGTAGTAACTTAAAAACATATGATTTAAAAGGATGTGAATTATATACATCATGCTACCCATGTCCAATGTGCATATCAGCAATCATATGGTCAAATATTAAAACAGTATACTATGGAAACACCAAAGAAGATGCAGGTGCCATAGGATTTAGAGATGATGATATATACAGTTTCATAAGAGATGAAAACAAAAAGATAGATTTAACACTAAAAAATATAGATAGAAGCGAGACAATTAAAACATTTGAAGACTACACAAAAAAAGAAGATAAAATTATATATTGAAAATTCTTTAGCACTCAGCTATTGACATTGCTAAAAAGAGTGGTATAATTATTTTGTAACCAAAAGGAGGATATGAAATGAGAGAATTTAAAACAGAATCAAAAAAACTTATGGATCTAATGATTAATTCAATCTATACTAATAAGGAAGTATTTTTAAGAGAGATAGTGTCTAACGCAAGTGATGCATTAGATAAACTTCACTATGAATCACTAACAGATGCCAATATTAAAATAGACCCGAGCAAATTAGAAATACATATAGATATTGATAAAGAAAAAAGAACATTAACCATTTCAGATAATGGTATTGGAATGAGTAAAGAAGAGTTAGAAAACAACTTAGGCACAATCGCAAAAAGTGGATCATTAGATTTTAAAACAAATAACAAAAAAGAAGAAGATATAGACATAATAGGACAATTTGGAGTAGGATTCTATTCAGCATTTATGGTGGCATCAAAAGTAGAAGTTATATCAAAAAAATATGGAAGCGAAGAAGCATACTCATGGATAAGTGAGGGTATACAAGGGTATAATATAGAAAAATCTTCAAAAGAAGAATATGGAACAGATGTCATACTTACAATTAAAGAAGATAAGGATGAAGAAGATTATACAAAATTCTTAGAAGAATATGAAATTACTTCACTAATTAAGAAATATAGTGATTACATAACCCATCCGATTAAAATGGAAGTCACCCACCAGCACTTAAAAGAAAAGGAAAATGAAGACGATAAAGATGAATATGAGACAGTAACTCATGAAGAGGTGATAAATGATCTAGTACCTATTTGGAAGAGAAATAGTAAAGATATTAAAGAAGAAGAGTATGATACATTCTACTTTGATAAATTTGATGACTATGAAAAACCTATTAAACATATTCACACAAAAGCAGAAGGAACATTAGAATTTACATCACTAATATATATACCTTTACATGCACCTTTTGACTTTTATACAAAGGAATATGAAAAAGGTCTGCAACTTTACTCAAATGGAGTACTTATAATGGAAAAATGTCCAGAACTAGTTCCAGATTATTTAAACTTCATAAAAGGAGTAGTTGATTCATCAGACTTACCATTAAATATATCTAGAGAGACAGTTCAGCAAAATAGAGTACTAAAAGTAATATCTAAAAACGTTGAAACAAAAGTACTTAGAGAACTAGCTAACATGCAAGAAAAATCCAGAGAAGAATACATTAAATTCTTTAATGCCTTTGGAATGGGACTTAAATATGGAGTTTATGCAGACTATGGAGCAAATAAAGACAAACTAAAAGATCTAATTATGTTTTACTCATCAAAAGATAAAGCACTTACAACCTTAAAAGAATACATATCTAGAATGGATAAAAATCAAAAAGAAATATATTATGCTTGTGGTGAGACAGTAGATAAAACGGACCTACTACCACAAACTACTGCAGTAAAAGATAAAGGATATGAAGTATTATATTTTACAGATTATGTAGATGAATTTGCAATTAAAATGCTAGATAAATATGAGGATAAGACATTTAAAAACGTCTGTGATGATTCATTAGAGTTAAATAGTGAAGAAGAACAAGAAAAATTAAAGAAGAAAAACGAAAAATCCAAAGACATGTTTGACTTCATGAAAAAGGAAATTCCAGAAGTAAAAGAGATAAGATTTACAAATAAACTTTCCAAACATCCAGTATGTCTATCAAGTGATGGAATGATGAGTGCATCAATGGAAAAAGTTCTAAACGCTATGCCAAGTGATAATAAAGTGAGTGCAGAAAAAGTACTAGAGATAAATGAAAAACATAAAATATCAAAAAAACTAAAAGACCTTTATAAAAATGACAAAAAGTTATTAAAGAAATATACGAAAATATTATATGCACAGGCGAGACTAATTGAGGGACTAAGTATAGAAAATCCAACAGAGATAAGTAACCTAATGGCAGATGTTATGTCAAAATAGTAGGAATAAAAATCCTACTTTTTTCATAATTTTTTATGATATAATATGACTAGAAGGGAGATTTATCAGTTAGATGTTAAAAAGAAAAAATGTAATTATTATTTTACTAAGTATTTTATATTCAAGTTTTATAACAATAGGAACTTCGTTTCTAATCACAAATAGTTTTGAACTTCTTGAAAAAAAGCCATATATAACAGTATTAGTGTACATATTATTAGTTATACATATATTTAATATTATAAAACTAATATTTGATAAACTTGATAATAGAGATTACAAAATAATAAAGTTTAAAAAAATAAAAAAGTTAAAGATTTATAAATTGTTTGATAAATATCCATTTAGATTTAGCATGATATTTATGATAATCTGCTGGCTCCCATATATTATATCATTTTATCCAGTAATAATGTCACCAGATCCATCATATCAAATAAAACAGTTCTTTCAAATACCTAATAAATACTCAAACTACTCTATAATGATTGATCCAAATGTAACAATTACAAATCATCATCCAGTAATTCACACATTATTACTCGGAACATGCACAAAGATAGGAGTAATGATTAATAACGTTAATTTAGGATTATTCATATATAGTATGATACAAATAGTAATATTATCATCAGCTTTATCGTATACAATCAAATTTTTAAAAGAAAATAAAATTAAAAATGAATACCTTATATTAATTTTATTAGTTTATAGTCTAATACCAATCTTTCCATTTTATAGTATGTCAGCCGTAAAAGATGTGATATTTACCAGTCTAATAATTATATACATAATAGCGCTTTATAAACTTATTAAGAAAAATGACATAGAAACAAAATCGATATTTAAAATAATAGTATTATTAATACTTATAATACTATTTAGAAATAACGGAATACATACAGTTATCCTTTCATTTCCTTTGCTTTTATTAATTAAAAATAAAAAGGCATACAGATTAAAACTATTATCTATTTTATTAGTAGTACTTATCTTTAATTTTTCATATAATAAAATAATACTCCCGTATTTTAAAATAACTCCAACAAGTATAAGAGAGACACTTTCAATACCATTCCAGCAGACAGGAAGATATGTAAAATACCATAGTAAAGAAGTTACAGAAGAAGAAAAAAAATCCATAGACAGAGTATTAGAATATGATTCACTTGCCAAAAGATATAAACCTGATATATCAGATCCAGTAAAGAATAAATTTAATAAATATGCATCAAAAGAAGATATTAAAAACTATTTTATCACATGGTTTAATCAGTTTAAAAAACATCCAAAAACATACCTAGAAGCAACCATCGATAATACATATGGATATTATTATCCTCTAAAGATGAACTGGTTTATATATCATAAATTTGATGATAGAATTACAAAAGATGGCTTTGATTATCACTATAATAAATTAAACAAATCAAGAGACTTTTTAACACGAATAGGAGTTGTTTATCCATACCTTCCTATTCTAAATGTATTTGTAAATATAGGCTTTAACGTATGGATAATAATATTCATGACATTTTTCCTAATATATAAGAAAAAATATAGAGAACTGATATTCCTATCTCCATCAATTGTATCAATTTTAGTTTGTATTGCCTCACCAGTTAATTCATATTTCAGATACGCAATGCCATACGTATTTTCGCTAATGTTAAATTTAGCATTATTCATCAAAGAGGCAAACAGTAATGACTAAATAACAAATTAATTATAAAAAGACTGCTTAAATGCAGTTTTTTTACCTAAGTTTTTTTTCAATAAATACAATTATATAATAGATAAAACTAGCCATTACAGAGATTAAAAATACACCACACATTACCAAATCTAAATTAAAAACCTGTGATCCATACATTATTAAATAACCGACGCCAGCTTTAGATACTAAAAATTCACCAGTTATAACCCCTACAAAAACTAAAGAAAAACTGACCTTACTAATATTTACTAAATTGCTAAAATTGTAAGGTAAAATTAGTTTAAAAAATATTTGTTTTTTAGATGCATTTAAACTTTTTAAAAATCTAATTTTATTTATATCAGTTTGCCTAAAAGCATGATGAACATCAATTACTGTTATAATTAAAGAAATAAATAGAGCCATTAAAATGATAGATTTAGTAGAAGCTCCCGCTATTATAATTATAATAGGTCCTAAAGATACCTTAGGCATGCAGTTTAAAATCGTAAGATAAGGATTTAAAATTTCAAATAAAAATTCATGTTTCCAAAGTATAGTAGCTATTATCAAACCTAAAATAGTTCCAATTAAAAAGCTTAATAAAACCTCATATAAACTTACCCATATGTGATAAAAGATAGACCCATCATTATAAAGTTTTATAATAGTTTCCAAAACTTTTTTAGGACTAGATGAGACAAAAGAATTAATCCATTTCATATCAGCAGCCAATTGCCAAAATATTATAAGCGCTAAAAAGATAAAGACTTGAAAAAATATTTTAATTAATTTTTTCTTTTTTATATTTTTTAAATAAACTAAATGCTCACTAGACATTATGATCTATATCCTTCCATATCTTTTCATAATAGTAAGCAAACATTTTATCCTTTCTATTTTCAGTTGGACACCCTTCTTTTTCAAATTTAATTTCATAAATACTTTTAATCCTTCCAGGTCTATTAGTTAAAACTATAACTCTATCAGCCATACTAATAGCCGTTCCTATATCATGAGTTACCATTATAGCACTTTTATTTTCATTTTTAATAATCTTGTATAAATCGTCAGACACCAAAAGTCCTGTTTGATAATCCAAAGCAGATGTAGGCTCATCTAATAGTAGAATATCTGGTTTAATTGCAAGTGTCCTGATTAAAGATACTGCTTGAATGTAGTATAGACACTTTTTATTTATTTTCATCTATATTTTTATAGGGTAGTATGTTTTCTTTTGTGATAACTGCTTTCTCTAAGTCAAATATTTCATTGATTCATTCATTACCTAAGTTTGCAAGCCATATTTTGAAGGGTTCTGTTATAGTTGAAGGAATTGATTCTATAATTCTTAGCATTCTTTTAGTATCTAAAGTATCAGTTTTGTATAGATTTCCATCTTTTTTTAATTTTATCTTCAGTTGTACACAATTTGTGTACAACTCACTTCCCTCATCATTTAGTCTACATTTTAACATATTCCAATAATTTCGTGGATTAGTACTGTTGGTTAATACTTCAATAACATCAACTATACTAAAGTAATAATCTTCTTTTTCACTATCCCAGATACTTCTTTATTTAAGTGCCTTCAAATAAATTTAAAATTGTTTTTAACTTATTTTTGTTCACATTATTTCCCACTCAATTTTAGAATTTATAATCACTCTTACATAATTATCATAAAGAACAAATAATATTTTATCAATTTATTTAATTATTAGTTGTTAATAATTATTCATTAGTTAAGAAATTCATAACTAAATCAATTAGTATATCTTTTTCTCTTGGATTAGACTGGGCTATAAGTAGAGTAATTGCAACTAATGTATTGTTGTCAATAACCTGTCCATTTTCATTATATAAAATATTATAAAATTCTAGAAAGTATATGAATAGTGTTGCTGCTATCCTTTTGTTTCCATCAATAAAGGTGTGGTTTTTTGTGATTAAATATAGGAAATTAGCCGCTTTTTCTTCTATAGTGGGATATAAATCATTGCCATCAAAAGATTGGTATATAGCACCTATAATAGCTTTTAATCCTCCATTTCTCTCAAGAGCAAACAAATTACTATCACTATTAAATCTAAGTTTGTTAATAATATCTATGCAATTTTCATAAGTTATTATTTTATCGTCTTTTGTCCCTCTTGGCTTAGTTAATGTTTTATGATCATAATCATCAAGTAAATTTAAAGCATTTGAATAATTATTTATTACTTTAATTATTTCTTTTGCTTCATCACCTTTTATTTCTTTGTCTATTCTTCCTGCAATATCAATTAATTTTACAGTCTTTTCTAAGTATTCTAATCTCCTTTGGTTTATAGCATAACCTCTTAACAAATAATCTTTTAATATTTTATTTGCCCATTTTCTAAATATGACACCATTTTTACTTTTAACTCTATAACCTACGCTGATTATCATATCTAGGTTATAGTAATCTAATTCTCTAGTTTGAGTTTTATCTGATAAAGCCCCATGTTTAGTGGTATGTGCAAATTTTGCACATACCTCGTTTCTATCTAATTCCTGCTCTTTGAAAACATTATTTATGTGTCTAGTAATAACAGTTCTATCTCTATCAAATAGTTTAGCCATTTGATCTAGTGATAGCCAAACGGTTTCATCTTTCATATTAACTTCAAGTTTTACATCCTGATTTTCAAACAATATAATCTCATTTTTCATATTCTTTTTCTCCTCGTTATAGATTATTTTTCACTCCTACAAGTACATTATACAAAACATATGTTCTTGTGTCAAGCGCTTTTCTATTTATTTTAATTAAAATTCCATTTAATTTGAATGTTTCTACTATTCATTTCCTTATTTATTTTTCCTATATATATTTTGTCTATAAATTCTTGGATAATAATTCTACTAAGTGTTTTTAACTTTTTATATTTACCGAATAGTTCATTACAATTTTTAGAAGATATTACATTTTTCTTATAATGTGTTATCTTGTCACTGATACTTTTAATTTTACTATTATACATTTTTTCATTCTTGTTATATTCAGTAATTAAATCTTTAAATTGCTCTTTAGTAATTATTCCATTAACCTTATCTTCATATAAATTTTTTAAATATTTTTTTGTATTAGATATTTCTTTTTCTAATTCTTTTTTTCTTTTTTCTAAAAAATTCATTGTACTTTTAAATCTACTTTCTTTATTGTATAGTTTTTGTAGTATTTCTTTATCATAGAATTTTTCAATTTTTTCATTAATTTTTTCTAAAATTAAATTTTCGAGTAAATCATATCTAATAGAAGATTTATTAATGCACATATCATATCCGTCTTTATTATTAGAGCAAACTAAATATTCGTGTTTAGAAGAATTTTTTTTCCTCATATAATGATTACATTCTAGGCAGAATACCTTACCAGAAAATATGTGAACACCTCCTGAACTCTTTATAGGTTTAGTTCTTTCTTTAATTAGATTTTGAACATTGTTAAAAATTTCTTCATCTATTATTGCTTCATGGGTGTTTTCTCTCCTAATCCAATATTTTTTTCCCTTACTTTTTATCTTATGATTTTTATAACTTACAGTAGTTCTTTTTCCTTGAATTAGATGACCTAGGTAAACTTCATTAGTTAGTATAGTTTTAATGGCATTATGACTCCATTTAATCTCTTCTCGTGGTCTACTGCTTATTACATTTAGTTTGATTCCCTTTTTATATTTGTATAGAGAAGGTGAGGGGATTTGTTTTTTATTTAAGGATTTTGCTATGGCAGTAAATCCTAAACCACTTAAATACAAATTAAATATACATTTTACAATTTCAGATGCTTCTTTATCTACTATTAGTTTGTTATTATCTTCTTTAGATACTTCATAACCATATGGAGCAAAAGGTGAGATAAATTCTCCTTGTTTCATTTTAGCCTTAAAAGCACTTCTAATATTATTAGACACATCTTCTAAATACCACTCATTAACAAGACCATTTATTTGTCTAGATTTTTTGTTTCCTAAATTCGATGTATCAGCATTATCTGCAAGACCTATAAACCTAACATTCCATTCGATAAACTTATTATGAATATATTTTTCAATAACTTCCATATCTCTTGAAAATCTCGATTGACTTTTACATAGAACAACATCTATTTTTCCTTCTTCACAGTCTTTAATAAGTCTTTCAAATTCAGGTCTATAAGTTCCCGCACCAGATAAATCCTCATCACAGTACTCACCAACCAGTATAAAATCAGATCTCTTTTCAATCTCAGCCATTAAAAGATGTCTTTGATTTTTAATTGATTCACTAATATCTTCTGTATTTACTTTATCTCTATCCTGATCAGATAGTCTTTCATAAATACCAACCCTAAAGTATTTTTCATTATTATTAATGTTTTCATTCATAACAGTTACCTCCAATGGTAGTTTTAAATACTATTGTTAAACTCTATTAACTCAATAATCTTACAAACTTTTTTGTTAACAATTTCTTTTAAATCACTATCACTTAGCTTATCATCATAAACTTCTTCAATTTTATATTTTATCAATTTATATACCTCTAATTAAATATATTAAAACATTTATTATTTTAATCTCTATTTGCAAAATCTTTATAATATATTGAACTTTTTTATTATCTATATATTTATTATTTTTATCTAATACTATAGATGTTATTTAAATATTGGAGGTGTTTGTGAATCAAGATATTTTTTCAACAATAAATAATCATAATGAAATATGTGACAAAATGAGTAATAGAAATAATAAAAGTAAATGTCATGATAAGAAATGTAACCCCTGTAATAATGGATGCTACGTTATAGGTTCGCCGGGTCCAATCGGTCCAACTGGTCCAACCGGACCTCAAGGATTACCAGGTGGCCCAACCGGTCCAGATGGAGGAATATTTAATTATGCAGATTTTTATGCTCTAATGCCACCTGATAATGCTGCTACAGTAGCACCTGGAACTGATGTTAGTTTTCCTCAAGACGGACCAAATAGTGGTGCTTCCATAACAAGAATAGGAGCAAGTTCATTTAATCTAGCAGAAATTGGTACTTATCAAATATATTTTAATGTTCCAATCTCAGAAGCAGGACAATTACAATTGACATTAAATGGCACACCTTTAGCCTATACAGTTGTAGGAAGAGCAACCGGAACTAGCGATATTTCAGGAATGTTTCTTGTTAATACAACTGCAATTAACTCAATATTAACAGTAAGAAATACTGCAGGAAATCCTGCGGCTTTAACAATAACTCCTTTAGCTGGTGGTACAAACCCCGTTTCAGCTCATCTTGTTAAAATTCAAATTGCTTAATATAAAATATGTGTCTATAATGCATTCATCCAACTCTCTGTTTCATACCACCAGATAAACTGGAAGGATATGCATCTTTAAATTCATATAGACCATATGTTTTAAGAAGTTTATTGACATAATCTACATTTTGAAGTTTATCTTGAATCTCTAAACCGATAATACAATTTTTATATATACTTCTCCAGTCAAATAAACTATCACCCTGAAGCATATACCCAAACTTCAAATTAGAATCACACATAACCTTTCCATCACTTGGTTTATCCAGTCCACATAAAATAGATAAAATAGTACTTTTGCCACATCCACTTGGACCTACTATAGCGACAAATTCACCTTTTTTAAGATTAAAAGAAAAATTATCAACAGCTAATAATTCTTTTTTTTCTGTGTGATAAATTTTCTTAAGATTACTTACTTTTAATATTTCCATATTATTTTATAACAAGTTTTGAATAAGGTGCTTTTCTGTCTAACTTTCCAGCATTAGAAACTATTTCTTGAATGTGATTAAACTCATCCTTATCAATATTAGTGTTAACTTTCCATGCCTCAATATCTCTATACTTTTGAACTATTCTTTCTATAGTACTAACTTTAGTATCAGGGAAATAATCTTTTATAATATCAGCAACTTCCTTAGAAGAGTGATTTTTAACATAATCCAAACCTCTTTGAATAGCCTTTTTAAACCCTTTAATAACCTTATCATTTTTATCAATATAACTTTTTTTAGTAATATATGATGTGTATGGTACATTTCCACCAAGTTCTCCAATAGAAGCAACTATAGATCCATAACCCTTATCAACTAAATCAGAAGCAGTCGGTTCAAAAACAGATACAAAATCACCAGTTCCCCCAATAAAAGCCCCAGTAGTAGAAGCAAAATCAATACTAGTATCAAAATTTACTTCATTAGTTTTAATTCCATTTTTATTAAGTGCGTATTCTAAAGTCATGGCTGGCATGCCACCTGTGCGTACACAAATGTGAGTACGTTTTGTCAATCATTATTTATTAATAGTAATTATAGTTTGTAATAATTGTTCCAAAGTCAAATAGAGCAGATGTATATGATAATATATAAGTATCATATATTAAATGGCAAAATAAAACAAATATATTTAGGTAGTTAAAGTTTTTTACATCATTTATATCAATAAATCAAGTATATATAATTGAACAATGCAGTAGTAGACAACCTATAATATTTTAAGTGTTAAATAGTATACATAATATTGTCAAAATAATAATTATTTTAATTAAAATAGTTAATTTTTTTATGGTAAATAATGTTTCTAATTAGGTTTAGAATGTTAACTATTGCGCCATAAATTCCTCCTAGCACTATATTACTCAAAGTTTATAGTCTACTTTGTATGCTTTGAATATAAATAATATATTTTGTTTTTTTCAAAGTTACTGAGTAAACCATTAATATGCAGGCAATTAGTGCGATTGCATTTCCAATTATTATCGTCATTTTTAATCACTATTATGATGGTATCAAATAGCCAGGGATAAGTCCATAAAATTATGAGTTTATAATTTTTGCTTTTTATTGTTTATTTTGATAAAATTATTAAAGAATGGAGGTTATTTATGTTAAATGAATTTGACATAACTAAAAAAAATGATTCTGATATAACAAGTATTGGAGAATTAATAAGAAATGATTATTCATATTTTTCAACCTTATCTTCTGAACTTAGAAATAATCCTTATTTGTTAAATATTGCTCTTACAAGTTTTAATGGTGGAAAAAATTCGATTAATCCAATAAGTTATGCTTTAGAAAAGGCCCTAACTAAAGAAAATATAGATTTAGCACTAGAAAAAGGAGGAAATATCAATATTTACGGATTACTTAGAGAAAATGAGTTATTCCATAAGATTAATATTGAAAAAGGTGTAATTCCAGTAGCTTATTCTTTACTCCCTAACTTTATAAAAGAAGATGATTATTTAATGAGCTTATATATGAGAATATGTCCTGATGAATATAAGAATTTAGATGTAAGGCAGCGTAATAATCCTGAAATATTAAAACAAGCACTTGATAATGAATTAGGTAAAAATCCAATAAGTTATGCTTTGGAAGGAGCACTTACTGATGAAAATGTAGATTTAGCACTAGAAAAAGGCAATATTATAATTGTTAAAGATAGTCCACTTTCAAATTGTAAACATTTAGTTTTAAAATTATTTCAAGATAGTCATAATGTTTTCCAGTATGTGTTTTTATCTGATAAATTAAAATCAGATCCTGAAATATTAAAACAAGCACTTTTAAATTATGATAGTAAAATAGTTAAAGTAAATCCAATAAGTTATGCTTTGGAAGGAGCACTTACTGATGAAAATATGGATTTAGCATTAAAACTCGGTAATGTAAAAATTATTAAAGGTGCATCTATTTCAGACAGTAAATATTTTATTATTGAAGTTTTTAAAAGAGGATTATATATTTCTCATTATAAGGATATATCTGATAAATTAAAATCAGATCCTGAAATATTAAAACAAGCACTTTTAAATTATGATAGTAAAATAGTTAAAGTAAATCCAATAAGTTATGCTTTAGAAGGAGCACTTACTAAAGAAAATGTAGATTTGGCATTAAAAAAAGGTAATATAGAATTTATGTTAAATAATTCTCTTTTAAGTAATAGATATTTTGTTATAAAATCTTTTAAAAATGGTTTGTTTTTTTCTCAGTATAATAATATATCTGATACATTAAAAAATGATCCAGAAGTAAGAGCACTTATACCATCTGAATTAGAGAAGATGTATAAGTATGACTGCGCAGTAATTGGCATTTTACCAGATGGAAAAGCTTTAGAGAGGGAAGTAAGAGGTAAAAGTGATAAAGGTGATCATCACAAGGGTACTATTATTAAAATGATAGATGAATTTTGTGAAAAATATGAAAATGATAGTTATTTATGTGCTTTACGTAATGATTTATCAGGTGTTTCTAATTCATTTAAAGCAGCTCAGTTGTGTGCAAATTATGATGTTTTGGCTGTTTTAATTGTAGAACATATTTGTATGCTTTTTTGTCCTGATGTTCTTTCTATAGAGCAACTTCAAACCCTTCAAAATTTTTTAAATAAATATTCTGATTATTTTGAGTGTGAATTATATCATGGAGGGGAGATATTTAGAAAAAACGTTAGTCAAGAAAATGGAGAAAGTGATCGTTTTAGTGTTGATGAAACGATAGATTTAATAGATACAAATGATTGGGTTAATAGAGTACGTAGTTATAGATAATTATTAATTATATAAAGAGTAATCTTTTTGGTTACTTTTTTATTTATGCATATTTTGATAAATAGAAATATGTTTTAATGTATGATAAATTATTATTTTGTCATGTTTTAATTAAATACTAAATATAGTATAAAGTGAGGAGGTTTAATTATGAATGTTGAAATTCATTATAATGAGGATGGCAAGACATTTCAAAAGTTATTAGAAGAGTACATTGTTACTGTTTATAGTAATGAACAAGGATAATAAAATGAAAACAGAAGGTGATTTATATAACATGCAATAATACTAAATATAAAGTTGCCATTTATATGAGATTATCAAGAGAAGATGATAAAACTGATGATAAAGGTAAGTATCATAAAAGAGATAGCGAAAGTATTAATAATCAGCGCAATATATTAAAAAAATATATTAGTCAAAATAATTTAAATCTTTTAGGTGAGTATGTGGATGACGGTTATAGTGGTTCTAATTTTGATAGGCCAAATTTTAAGAGGATGATTAGTGATATAGAAAAAGGATTAATCAACATGGTTATAGTAAAAGATTTATCAAGACTTGGTAGAAATAATATTGAAACTAGTAAGTATGTTGATAGATACTTTCCAATACATAAAGTAAGATTTATTGCACTTTTGGATGATGTTGATACTGAGATGGACACTATGGGAAATGAAATGGCTCCTTTTAAAATTGTCGTAAATGATTATTACAATAGAATAACTTCTAAAAATATTAGAACAACATTTAAAAATAAAAAAAGTGAAGGGTTATTTTTAGGCTGGAAAGCACCTTATGGTTATAGGAAATCAAGTGTAAATAAATATAAGCTTGAGATAGACGAAGAAGCAGCAAAGGTTGTTAGAAGAATATTTTATCTTGCTAAAGAGGGAAATAGTCCTGGGCAAATAGCAAATATACTTTCTGAGGATAATATACCTACACCTAGTATGTATGCTAATATAAATAGAAAAGTAAAGTCATATAATCTTTGGTGTTCTAGGACTATTGATGAGATGTTAAGTAATGAAACTTATATTGGTAATTTAACGCAGGGGAGAAGAAAAAAGATATATGGTGTAAAAATGGAAATTAGAACCCCTAAAGAAGATTGGATAATCGTAGAAAATACACATGAACCAATAGTTGATAGAGAAACATTTAAAATAGTTCAAAAGATAAGAAGAAAAAAATTAAAAGGTGGTTTTGAAATTCATAATTATTTATTTAGACATTTTTTAAGGTGTAAAGAGTGCAGTCACGCAATAGGTGTTACTGTAAGAAATACTAGAAGACAATCATATACTTCTTGTACCTATTATCAAAAGTATAGTAAATATAAGTTATGTACGCCTCACACTATGAATTATGGAAAGTTAGAGACTGAAATACTTAGTAAAATAAGAGAACTTTGTGAAAAAAATATAGATAAAAATACTCTTAAGACAATTATAAAAAATGAAGAAAAAAATAATAATAGATATGAAAAACTAAAAATTCAGTTTAATGAATTTCAAGATAAATTAGATAATTATGATAATTACTTTGATGATATTTATCTTGACTTAAAAAAGAATATAATTAATGAAGAACAATATAATAGAGCTAAAGTTAGATTAGAAAAAGAAAAGGAAGATATTATAGAAAGACTGAAGAAAACAAAACAAAAACTTTCAAATACCTCTAATGAGAGTGCTAAAGAAAAGGATATAGTTAAATTTATTAATAAGTATTTATCTTTTGAAAAACCTCCTAAACAGTTAATTGCTTTGCTTATTGATAGAGTAGAGATAGATGAGAATAAAAAGATAGACATATACTTTAATTTTAAGATTTAAGTATATGTTTTTTTTAAAGAGAAACTGTACTTTTTAATAGTGAGAATATATAAAGGTGTGTACTCACATTTTGAGGAGAACACCCTCTCTCCCAGCTATGATATGTTTTCCTTTTAAATCAGATACCTTAAAATTCTTAATTTTCTTTCTAGAAACTAGAAAACTTCCATCTTTTTGAGTTAGCCCTGCAAAATTAACTAAATAATCTTTTTCTCCTCCGTTATATACATAAATGGTAGATTCACTTCCGCAAAAACCAATTTGTACATCTCCTGATAAAACAGCAGAAGTAACCTTATCAGCTCCAGATGTTAATATAATCTCAACATCAAGTCCCTCATCTGAAAAATATCCAAGTGAGTGAGCAACATACTGCGGTGCATAAAACAAACTGTGAGTAACCTCTCCAACTTTAATTTTAGTAAGTTCTTTTTTATCTTCTTTTTTAAAGACAAAAAATCCCATTATTATCAAACCTAATAATATAAGACTGATAACTATTTTTTTCATTATCTTATCCCTTCTTTCAGAGTATTATATTCTATAAAGTAAAAAATGACTTAGGCAATAGACCAAAAACGTGGTAAAATAAAAAAGAGGTGTTTAAATTGAGTGTCATAGATAGCAAAATTACTTTAATAACCCCAGATGATGATGGAAACAACCTAAAAGAAGGAGATATAATTTCTTTTGGTAAACTAACTGATGACAATTATCATGCCATTTTACTATATGAATATGGTATAAAGACTTATGGGAAAAATTCAATATTTGAACTTTTAAAAGAATGCTACATGCCAAACGTATTTGCCTATTTTCTAACCCAATACTATGACAGTGTCGTATTGTTAAATACAAGTGAGCGAAAAAGGGGAAGAGGAGGATTATTGTATCTTCCTGAAGAGTTGTCTCAAAACCAAAAAAAATCAGTAAATAAGGTGATAAAACAGTTAAACGGATATATTTTAGAGATAAATAGAGACTTAAAATACGTAGATGGATTTGTTGAAAGTGATAAGTATAAAATTACAAGTGATGGAGAAATTGAAGTATTTCCAATAGATAAAAATACAAAGAAAAAAGGCCTAAGCCTTTAATAACATGCCTTTTTTCAAAAGGCTGAGTAATTCAACATTTTGTTCATATGAACCTCGGTAATTAGTAATGCCATTTTTTATTGCCAGTTTTTCCCTATAATCAAAAGAACTGTCACATCCAATTTCCTTAAGACCATCAACTATAGATCCACCAGAATATGTAATATTATTTAAGTATTCATCTTGAATTTGTCTACGCTTAGAACTTTTTTTAGAAGTTTTTTTAACATCAGAAGAAGTTTTTTCAGGTAAACTATAATTAGAATTTTCCACTTTAGTAACTTCATCCACAGTAACACTATCACTCTGATCATCATTCACATCTTGAATCTCATTATTTTGATTATTCACACTTGGAGTAGAAAGAGTAACAATAGGATTTTCCGAATTACCACCTTGATCCTTGATTTCAAGATGAAGATGATTTCCAAAAGCGTTTCCAGTCTGTCCCATAGTACCTATAATTGCCCCCTTTTCAACATAATCTCCTAAATTGACATTCACACTGCCGTATTCCATGTGAGCATATAAAGCACTCTTCCCATTATTTTGTTTTATTTTCACGTAATTCCCATAAGTTGCAAGTCCAGAAGTAGAGTGATCAGTATACTTTACATTTTTAACAACTTCTTCTACAATTCCACTATCAAGCGCAATAATATCACATTGACTACAGTCACCACTTATAATATCCAAAGCCTGATGTTCTTGACTATAATCATTACTAATTACCTCATTCATATTTTCTAAAACATGTTCGACCAAATCAATCACCATCCTCTCAATTGAAGGAATAATATCCTTCTATATATAACATTCGACATTAAAACCTTAAATTCCTTTTTTAAAATAAAAAAATTACAAAACTACTACTATCTTTAATTTTTGAAATATTTCTGATATAATGAAAATAGGCAAGGTGATATATGTGAATCTGACAAAACTAAATGACATGCAAAAAAAAGCCGTAGAATATACAGATGGTCCATTACTTGTACTGGCAGGAGCAGGATCAGGTAAGACAAGAGTTTTAACAACAAAAGTCGCATACCTCGCAGAAGAAAAGAAAATAGATCCGTATAGTATACTAGCCATCACTTTTACCAATAAAGCCGCCAAAGAGATGAAACAGAGAATAATAGACATGTTAGGACCAAACGCCTATAAAATCCAAATATCTACATTTCATTCATTTGGCCTATTGATAATAAGAGAAAATTATGAATATTTAGGATATGATAAAAACTTTACAATTCTAGATAGTGAAGATAGCCTAACCATAATTAAAAAAATAATTAAACAGATGAACTTAGATCCAAAAATATATAATCCAAGAGGAATAAGAAATAAAATTAGTAGTGCGAAAAATGAACTAATTAATGCAAAAAGATATAGTGCATTTGCAAATACAGACTATGAAGAAATAGTTCTAAAAGTCTTTGAAAAATATGAAAAGAGACTGAAAAAAAATAACTCCTTAGACTTCGATGATTTGCTCATTCTTCCTATAAAACTTTTTAAAAATAATAAAGATATATTAAAAAAATATCAAGAGAGATTCAAATACATTTTAGTAGATGAATATCAAGATACAAATGAAGCTCAGTATAGAATTATAAAAATGTTAGGAGAAAAATATAGAAATATATGTGTTGTCGGAGATTTAGATCAATCAATTTACGGGTTTAGAGGAGCAAACTATAGAAATATATTAAATTTCGAAAAAGACTATCCAGATGCCAATATAATACCACTAGAGGAAAATTATAGATCTACAGGAAATATATTAAACGTTGCAAATGATATTATAAAAAACAACAAACATAGAAAAGAGAAAAACCTATGGACAAATAACGGTGAAGGAACCAAGATAAGATACCATAGGGCATATGATGAAAAAGATGAAGCGTCATTTGTAGTAGATGAGATAAAAAAACTAATATCAAATGGAGTAAAAAGAGAGGGTATTGCAGTTTTATATAGAACTAATGCCCAATCGAGAAATGTCGAAGAAGCCTTACTCAGAGAGAATATACCATATAAAGTAGTAGGAAGTTTCTACTTCTATAATAGAAAAGAGATAAAAGATTTAATAAGCTATTTAAAACTAATATATAATCCAAATGACGATGTGAGTCTACTTAGAATAATCAACGTTCCAAAAAGACAAATTGGACCAAAGACTATAGAAAATTTATCCATAAAAGCTATAGAAAAAGGGTGCAGTCTATATGATGCGATAGATAGTGGAAAAGAACTATCATTTAAAAATATAATAGAGCAAATAAAAGATGAAAGTGAAAATCTCTCACTAACTGAACTAGTTGATGAAGTTCTAAATATTTCAGGTATAAAAAGAGAACTAGAGAAAGAAAAAACATTAGAATCAGAAGTTAGACTTGAAAATCTAGAAGAGTTTAAATCGATAACCAAAAACTTTGAAGAGACAAATGGAATTATATCACTGGAAGAATTCTTACTTGAAATAGCATTAGTTTCAGATATAGAGGAGCACAAAAATCAAACAGACGTAGTAACTCTCATGACTGTACATTCAGCTAAAGGATTAGAGTTTGATCACGTATTTTTAATAGGACTAGAAGAAGGACTATTTCCACATAAAATATCAATTGAAAATCAAGATGAAATAGAAGAAGAAAGAAGACTGTGTTACGTTGCTGTAACAAGAGCAAAAAAAACACTAACCCTTCTAAATGCAAAAAGAAGAATATTATATGGAAATGTAAACATAAATCCCCCAAGTAGATTTATAAATGAAATTAGTGCAGATTATCTAGATAAAGATAGAGAAGACGTTAAAATACACAAAGAAGACATGATTGATGAAAATATAGAGTATTCAGTTGGAGATAAAGTTGTTCATGATATATATGGAGAGGGTATAATTGTATCAGTAGGCTCAGTACTCACAATTGCTTTTAACTATAAATACGGAATAAAAAAGATTATGAAAGGACATAAAAGTATAAGAAAGGTGTGATGGCTATATGCTAAGTATAAGTGGAAAAATAGAAGAATTGATTAAACCTTTTAAGAAATTTATTTTGGATAATTATGAAAATCCTATAATGTGGTTTGCCTTTATATTAATAGGTATTGCTATATTTAGTATAGTATATTCAACTCTTCATCCCAATGAATAATAGAAAAAAATTATAAGTATATAATTAGTCTCAGAAAGGAAACAAATGAAAGATTATAAAAAAATCCTAGAATTTAAATATAAAAGTCAAACTTACATAATGTATTTGGATGAAAACAACAAAAAGTATTTTTTAAAAGAAGATTTTAATGGACATCTAAACTATTTAACTGATATAGAGCTTGCTGAATTAACTTTGTTTTTTTTAGATGTTCCAGAAATAATGAGTATTGAAAGAATATCCAAAGACAGGCTAAAAATAAACCCAAAAGTTCTGTCAAAAGGAATTGTAGTTTCATTAACGCTATCGGCCTTATTATCAGGTATCAATCAACTAGATTTAAAATCAAATAACACCTTTTCAAATCCAGTAGTAACAGAATATTTAAATGATAAATATCAGTTTAAAAATTCTATTTCCTTATCAGATACAGAGGAATATTCAGATATAGATACATACAAAAAAAACGGAACAACTTTTGAAATATATGACATGAATTATTTAGATCAAGTAATGCAAAAAGAGGAAATAACATTAGATTTACTTATTGATGCAACAAAGAACAACAATTCAATTCCCGAAAAGTTTAAAGAAATAATTTATGAATATTGTAAATCTTTAACAAATAAATATAAAAATATAGATTTAAGAGTTTTTTATAATAATTTAAAAAGTCTAAAGATAAAAACATGTTCTAAAGAAGATATACAACGTAAATCAGGATCCGAAGATTCGTATGGATGTTACATGAAAAATACAAATGAAATTTATGTCATAGAAGATATGGACTATAAATATAATCCATGGGCACACCAAGTTTTGTATCATGAACTTAGCCATTGTCTTAGAAATGGTAATTATGAAATAAATGGAATAAAAGTAATAATTAAGCCAGAAGGTCCAAATTTTAACAATCGAATAACATCTGAAGCCTTAAACTCACTGTTTGCTATTAGTTTATTTGATTATGAAGAAGATGATATAGCATATCAACTTCAAAGTAATTATTATAAAGTCATTCTAGAATGTTTAGATAATTATGATTTATCAGACTATGTTAATCACAGTTTAAGTTATTTTACAAGCAAACTTGATGAATACAATGATGATGAAAGGGATGCAGCTATAATTCTTGAATTAATACAAACACAATATAAAGATTATTATAGTAATTTATTAGAAGTTGAACCAAGTCAATACTATCCTCTGTATGATTATTTGAGTTCAATGTATTTTAAAAAATATATTACAGATAATATGAACTACACCGAAATGAAATCCATAGCAGATGAACTAGTTTCAAAAATAACACATTATGTTCCAGAGGGATATAATATAGACACAGATAGATTCTATAAAAATTTAGATTTTTATATAAATCAAAGTAAAAAAAATAGATAGGAGTAATGATATGACAAAAATAGAAAAAGTTAAAATCGATAGCTTATTTAATAAAAAAACAGTCTTTCCACAAGTAAATACAAACAATACATCAGCAATAAAAGCAAATAAGGGGACAAAGCAACATTTAGTTTCAATATTAAAAGACAAAAACATACTACCAAAAAAAACAGAAGTATTACCTATAGATGAACCACTAAGTAAAAAAGATGGTGTAAATTCTGCAGAAAGTGAAAGACAGGAGTTACTAAATAAAAAATATCCTAATATAAATAAGGATGGATTAAAAATTATAGATGAACTAAAAGTAGGTGACAATACAATAGTTGGGGCAACAAGCGACGAAAACTATTCAAAAATATACTTATATGATAAATATGGACTTCTTATTGGAAGCGTAAAAGTACCTAAAAATGGAAATATATCTTCAATTAGTTATAATGATAAAACAGGTGAAATATGTATTAGTATTGATGGAGAAACAATTAACTATAAATTAGATATAATAAAAAAATCGATCAATAATAATAGTAAATATATTTTACCTGATTATAAAAGTGAAGCCTATCAACAACAACTAAAAAAAGTAATAGATTTATATAACCAAGCCGATGGCGTTGCAGCAGATACATATATAGAAGAAGCAAATGATACATTTAGAAATGTTGGCTGCGGAACAGCATCATTAATAATAGCCTATGCTATGTTAAGTGGCAAACTTGAATTTAATCCAGTTGAATTCATTCAAGATGCAGTTAATCAAGGCTATTTAACACAGTTTGGAAATGATTCAACCATGCTTCCAATTGAGGGACCTGAAAATATAATAAGAAACAAATGGAACTTAGACATAAATGAAATTGAATCAAATAAAGAAGATATAATTCAGTCGCTAAAAGAGGGAAAGAAAGTAATGTTTAATGTTACCATTAATAATGGAACTTACAATTCCAGTAATGGACACTATGTTTTATTAGATCACTATGACGAAGAAACAGATCAAATATTTGTTGTTGACCCAGCTGCGAGACCAGGATATAAAGATCCTAATAGAACAGGATATCACAGTGTTAACTTTTTAGAAAGCGAATTGTTCTCAATACCAAATAATCCCCCAGTAGAAATAGAGTATACAGGCCCAATCAAATAATTTAATAAAAATACCAATAAAACAGGAGGATATTTTAAAAACAATGAAACAGAGAATAGATGAACTAATTGAAATCATAAATGAAGCAAATAGAAACTACTATACATTAGATAAACCGACAATTACCGATCAAGAATACGACAGGTACATGGAAGAGTTAATTAGATTAGAAACCAAATATCCTGATCTAAAAAGAATTGACTCACCAACATCTAGAGTTGGTGGACAGATAATTGACTCATTTAAAAAAGTTACTCATGAAAAAACCATGCTTTCATTAGGAGACATATTTAATTCTGATGAGATAATATCGTTTGATGAAAAAATAAAAAAAACGATTAAAAACCCAAAATATATAGCCGAATTAAAAATGGACGGACTTTCAGTTTCACTAATCTACAAAGATGGCAAACTAATAAGAGCTGCAACTAGAGGAGACGGAAGAATAGGTGAGGATATAACTCATAATGCCAAAACAATTAAAGACATACCTCTAACTATCAACAAACCTATAGATATTGAGGTTAGAGGAGAAATATATATGAAAAAAAGCATTTTTAACAAATTAAATGAAGAAGGAGCAAACTTCGCCAATCCTAGAAATGCCGCAGCAGGAAGTGTCAGACAATTAGATTCAAAAGTAGCCGCTAAAAGAAAATTGTCATGTTTTATATATCATCTGCCAAATCCAGAAGATTACGGTATATATACACATGAAAACGCCCTCAAATTCATGAGAGAACTCGGTTTTAAAATTAATCCCAATAACAAAAAGATAAATGACATAAATGAACTTATGGATTACATAGATTATTGGACGAATAATAGGCCAGACCTTCCATATGAAATAGATGGAATAGTAATTAAAGTAAATGATTTAAATGATCAAGAAAAATTAGGATTCACGGCCAGAAGTCCAAAATGGGCAATAGCGTACAAATTCCCGCCAGAATTAGTCTTAACTAGAGTAAAAAAAATAGTATTTACAGTTGGAAGAACAGGCCAAGTTACCCCATCAGCCGATCTAGAACCAGTAAGAGTATCTGGATCACTAATTTCAAGGGCAACACTCCATAATGAAGATTACGTAAAAGAAAAGGATATTAGAGAAAGAGATATAGTATCTATAAAAAAAGCCGGAGATGTTATTCCAGAGATAGTTAAAGTAATAAAGGAAAGAAGAGATGGAACACAAAAACCTTTTGAGATGATAAAAAAGTGTCCAATGTGTAAAAGCGATTTAAGTAAAAAGGAAAATGAAAGTGCATATTACTGCAATAATAATTCATGTCCATCTAGAGAGCAAGAAAAACTAATCCACTATACATCGAGAGCAGCAATGAACATAACAGGATTTGGAGAGGCCATAATTGAAGACTTTTATAATAGAGGATATTTAAAAAGTGTATTAGATTTTTATCATTTGGATAAATATAGAGAAGAACTCATGGAGCTTGAAGGCTTTGGAAACAAATCGATAACAAAACTACTAAATGAAATAGAAAATAGTAAAAAAGCGTCATTAGAAAGATTATTATTTGGTCTATCGATAAGACATGTCGGAACAAAAACCGCAGATATAATTAGTAATCATTTTAAAAACATGAATAACATAATGAATGCCAAATTAGATGAAATAGCCGAAATAAAAGATATAGGACCAAAAATTGCTAAAAGTATAATAGAGTACTTTGAAGACGAAAATAATAAAAACCTAATTGAAAGTTTAAAAAATGAAGGCGTAAATATGACATACTTAAAACAAAAGGCAACTGATCAAACCATTTTTACAGATAAAACCTTCGTCCTAACAGGCTCACTAAAAACCTATACTAGAAGCGAAGCCAAGGACAAAATAGAAACTCTAGGTGGATCAGTAAGTTCAAGTGTCAGTAAAAAAACTTCAGTGGTAATAGCCGGAGAAGAAGCCGGAACAAAATTAAAAAAAGCCCAAGATTTAGAACTTACAATCTGGACAGAAGAAGAATTTATAAATAACTTATCAAAATATTAAAGATGGTACCAAAAAGGTATCATCTTTAACTTATACAAGTAACATTCTACAAAGACCTACATTAATTTGACAAAGTGTAAACAAATCTGTAATTAATTTGTATAACGCATATTTTCATTTGATACATTGAGTATAATTCCAATAGCCAGCATGTAACTGAGTAAACTAGACCCACCATAAGAAATAAAAGGCAGAGTAATTCCCGTTATCGGAAGTAGACCAAAAGTCATTCCTATATTTTGAACCTGCTGATAAATCAGCATTCCAACCACCCCAGCAATCACGTATTTGTTGATAAGTTTATTAGATTTTAAAGCAATCATAATCATCCTAATGTCGAAAAAAGCAAGTAGAGAGACTAAAAGAGTTGATCCAATAAATCCAAAATGAGAAGAAAAAACCGCAAATATGAAATCAGTCTGAGCCTCTGGAAAATAAATTGGATTATTAGTTATACCATGTCCAGTTAGACCCGCACTTCCTATAGAACTTAAACTGTTTTGAAGTTGATATCCACTTTGATTTGACCAGTCTAAAAGCCTATCCACCCTCAAGAAAAAACTAGTCCCGAATATTTTAATAAAAAGATCCTTATTTAAAAAGTGAACAAGTAAAACACAACCTAAAAACAAAAACAAAACTCCAAATATAATTATAAACCACCTGTAACGAATGCCAGATACAAAAAGCATGATAAAACTTATAAGTATGTATATCAAAACAACTCCAGTATCCGGCTGCATAAACGTAAGTACACTTGGAACTGAAACTACTAATAAAAACTTAAGAAGAAATACAAACTCCTCTCCAACCGTAGGATTTGGGTATTCTTCATTGAACTTAGATATCAAAGAAGCATTAATTATAATGAGAATAATCTTCATAAATTCAGAAGGTTGAATGGTTCCTATACCTTTAATTTCAAACCAACATCTCGCATCATTAATGGATATTCCAAAGAAAAATAATAGTATTAGAGATATGATCCCTATTATGTACAAAAACCATGATATTCTGTATAAATAAGTATTTCCAACAGTCATTACAATATAGATAATGATAAAACCGATTCCATACCATATAGCCTGATTTAAAACCAGATGATTCATAGAATCAGGAAGAATACTTTCAGCCCCCCATAAAGTTAAAATACTTATTAAAGCAAATAGTAAAACAGGAATTAAAATCGATTTATCAGTTTTATATTTAGAGATGTTTTTCATTTTCCTCACCAATAAATATAATACACTAAAGAAAATAAATATACAAATAAAAATAAAAAAGTTTCCAAAATTTTTAAAACTATAGTATAATGTATATAGGTGATAAACATGACTTGGCAATATATAATTATAATAGTAGTATTGATATTAATCGCATTTGCGATATTAAAAGCGAGAAGTAAAGATTTTAAATTAGAGGCAAATAAACTTATAGAGTATTTAGGTGGAAGTGCGAATATAATAAATTATGAAGTAAACACATCTAGATTTGTCGTTACCCTTCACAATATCAATTTAGTAGATAAAGAAGCCATCCAAAAGATGGGAGCTAGAGGTATTGTAGAGATAGATAATCAGTTAAAGATTATATTTGGAGAAGAAGCCAAACAATTAAAAAAGAATATAGACGATTTAAAGTGATGTAGAATATCTACATTTTTTTATTACATTTTACAAAAATCATATTGTATAAATTTCAAACTAATGGTACAATTAAAATAGAAAGGAGTATGGAATATGGATATAGTAGCAGTTTGGGACAAACTTATGCTTGGAGTACCAAGTGTAGTGGAGGCTTTAATCTTACTAGTAATAGCCTTTATATGTGCGACTATCGTAAGAGAGTTAGTCTTTAAAACAATGCAACTTGTAAGATTAGACAAAGGTTTAGAAAAAGCTAAAATAGAAGATGAGAAAAAAACATCTATAAAAGAGTTTATTGGAAAACTATTCTATTTAATAGTGTTCATCTTATTTATTCCAGGAATATTTGAAAAACTAGGTCTAACAGGAGTAGCAGAACCAATAGTAAAAATGATGAATAAACTATTAGAATACATGCCTAATATAGTAGCTGCATCAGTTATTCTAATAATTGGACTTTGTATAGCAAAAATAGTAAAAGAACTATTAATACCTATATTTAGAAATTTAAAAGTAGACTCTTATCTTACAAAAGTTGGATTTGAAGATACAGATAAAGTTTCACTATCAGAAGTATTTGCCAAAGCAATTTATGTACTAATATTAGTACCAGTTGTCATCGCATCACTAGATGCCCTTAAGATAGAAGCAATTTCAAAACCTTCAACAGAGATGTTAAATGATATATTAGTATTTATGCCAAGAGCGGTAATCGCAATAGTAATACTATTTGTAGGTAAATTTATCGCATCACTTGCCAGTGATTTGCTTGAAAAAGTACTAGTATCAATTGGAACAGATAAAATTACAGAAAGCATCATCAAAACAAATGAAAAAGAATCAGAAAAAGACTTTTCACTATCAAAGATAATTGCTGGAATAGTAAAATATGTCATAATTATATTCTTTGTCGTAGAAGGTTTAAATATCTTAAAACTTCAAATACTTACTAACATAGGAAGTAAAGTTATCTCATATATGCCTTATGCAATAAGTTCACTAATTATCATTGGTATTGCATTCCTACTTGGAAGTTTTGCAGAAAAGAATATTAATGAAAAATTTACCGACAGTAAAATAAGTGCGTTAATCGTAAAAATAGTTATATTCACTGTAGGTGTATTTATCGCATTATATCAATTAGGTATAGCTAAAGGACTAGTAAATTCTGCATTTATCATTATATTAAGTGCATTTGCTATTGCCTTTGCAGTTTCATTTGGTATTGGCGGAAGAGACTTTGCTAAAAACATGCTTGGTAAACTTGAAAGAAAAATTGATAAGAGAAAATAAAGCAGATCACCTGCTTTTTTCTTTCCCATAATTTCCCATATTTTTAACATATTCTACTTACAATAAAATTATATGATGTACATGTCAAAGGAAGTGATATATGAAGTAAAAAAGGCACAAACAAAAAGAAAATAATTATATAAAATTCACGAAAGGAAGTGATATATGAAGAAAAAAATGATATAGTATACTTAAGGTGATTAAAATGTATAAAATTTGTTTAGTTGAAGACGAGAAAAATTTAAATGATTTGATTAAATCTTATTTAAAGAGAGAAAAATACGAAGTTACAAGTTATTACAACGGTAAAGATGCTTTAAATCACACAAAAGATAATTTTGATTTATGGATATTAGATATTATGCTTACGGATGATGTGAGCGGATATGATATTATTAAAAAAATAAAAAAAGAAAGCGATGTACCAGTAATATTTACCTCTGCTAGAGATCAAGACTTAGATAAAATAATCGGTTTGGAGTTAGGAAGTGATGATTATTTAACAAAACCGTACTCTCCAAAAGAATTAGTTTTAAGAGTTAATAACATTATTAAAAGAACATACTTAAAAAGCCAAAAGATAATATATGAAAAATACAAAATAGATTTAGACAAGAGATTGGTTGAGGAAAACTCTAAAGAAATACCTCTCACAACTTTAGAGTTTGATCTACTTATATTGCTAATTCAAAATAAAAACAAATCATTTAGTAGAGAAGATATATTAGAAAAAGTATGGGGAAGTGATTACTTTGGCACAGATAGAGCAGTCGACGATTTAGTAAGAAGACTTAGAAAGAAAATGCCTAAACTTAGATTAAAGACAGTTTATGGTTTCGGATATAAACTGTCATGAAATTAAAACATAATTTATATAGACAAATAGTTGCCATAGTACTCATTATGTTCGCAATAATACACACAAATGTTGCAGTAATAATCCCGTCAATACTGACACCAGTATATGAAAAGACTATATATTCATATCTAGCAAATCCCCTAGATTTAGTTAAAGATGACATTAATAGTAGTGATATTACAAGTGGAATTGCATATATTTACATTCGAGATACAAACACATATCCCTCTAATAATTTAAGAGAAATAATAGACGTCGATATTGAACAAATTTTAGAAAAGATAAAAGACAACAATGGTAAATTTACATTGGGTAAAAAAACTTACTACTATAATACAAAAAAAGAGAGTAATGGAAAAATAATAGCCATTACAGACGATAGATATATAAGAAATATGCATTCAGATCTACTATCCACACTATTTCCGATTATTATGACTACACTCCTCTTAATACTTTCAGTTGTAGCGTGGTGGAGTAGATCCCTTGCAGAAAAGATTGCCACACTTAAAGAAAAAGTGGACAATTTAGATAATGATAATTATACATGTAAAAAAACGTTTAAAGTTGATGATGAACTAAAAGTTCTCTCAGATGCCATCGATGATATGAAAAAGACATTACAACTTCAAGAAGAATACAAAAATCAGATGTATCAAAACATTTCACATGATTTTAAAACTCCTCTTACAGTTATGAAATCATATATTGAAGCAATTGAAGATGGCGTTGAAGATGAGAAAAAAGGTTTAAAAATCATCAAAGAAGAAATTAATAAATTAGAATTAAAAGTACACTCCTTACTATATTTAAATAAACTTTCTTTCATTAAAGATATGGATGGATATAAAAGCGATATAATAGATTTAAAACCATTACTTACAAAAACTGTGGAAAAGTTTAAAGTTACGAGACCAGATATCAAATGGAAACTAGATATATTAGATAAGAATGCGAAATATAAAGGATCGACAGACATGTGGGAAGCGATAATAGATAATATATTAAGTAACTTTATTAGATATGCAGATAAAGAGATTAAAGTAACAGTTTTATTTCATAAAATAACCTTTTATAACGATGGACCAAACATAGATGACACAATATTAAATGACGTATTTACCCCTTATAAAAAAGGTATAAAAGGTAAATTTGGCTTAGGTCTTTCCATAGTAAAACAGACATTAAATTTACTTGGATACACTATTAAAGTAAAAAATGAAAGAAAAGGTATTAGTTTTATAATAAAATAGAAAGTAACTCCTCTCACTTTCTATTTTTTTAAGTTTGACAAATATTTAAAAACAAATATAATAAGCATTGTTAATTCAAAGGGGGATTTAATATGAAAAAAGGAGTTTTAGTAAAAACAACACCAGTATTAATTGGACTTTTTTCTTTAACTTCATGCGCTAATTCACAATCTTTAGAACCTACTCAAATTGACCTTCCAAAATTGTTAATTCAAATAGGTATAGGAGTTGCTGGAATAGTACTCACTGGAAGCATAAAAAAAGATTGTAGTTCAAAAGATACTGTAATAGGGAAAAAAATAAACAGAAGATTTAAATAAGTCTTCTGTTTTAATTATGACGCATTCTTTTTCAAAGTTCTAAGTTCACGGGCAGTAATCCTATATTTTTTACCATCCGCACCTTTTACAACTTGTAAATTTGGTTTAAATTTATGTTTAGTCGCATTAAGCGCATGTGAACGGCGATTTCCAGTTAAAGGTTTAGTATTTGTAATTTTCTTTGCCATTTTAATCCCTCCTTAAAGATTTCCTCGCTTTATAACTTTACCATATATAAAGGCTAAAGTCAAATTTTAAACGCATTTTTTAATAAATATTTAAAAAAAAACTAAAATATAGTACAATAACTGTAAGAGGTCGATAATATGGCAGTACTCAATATAAAGACAAATAACTATTTACTACACAGTATGATCAAAATAAAAGATCTAATAGAGTGTGCGAAAGCGCACAACATCTCCGCTCTAACAATCACTGATAACAACATGTATGGCGCATTAGAGTTTTACAACGAATGTATAAAAAACAATATAAAACCTATTATCGGACTAGAAATATCCTTACCAGAAAAGATAATACTATATGCGAAAAACTATGATGGATATAAAAACCTAATGAAAATTACCACCATAAAAAGTGAAAAACAGTTAGAAGAAAAAGACTTATTAAATTATTCAGACAACTTAATATGCATTATTCCATATGAGAGCAGAGTTCATTATAGTACGTTAAATAAAATATACGAAGACCTTTTTGTATCCTATAAAAATGACGAAGAAAAATCAAAAATAAAGTTAAAAAACAAACTTTACATGAGAGAGATATTGTGTATTAAAAAGGAAGATGAAAAGTATTTAAAGTATTTAGAAGCAATAAAAGAAGGTAAAACCTATTTAGAAGTAGAAGAATTTAAAGGTGTAAGTTTACTTCCAATTAAAGAAGATAATAAAATAGAAAAAATGTGCGATATAAAAATAAAAATGCACATGGATCTTCTTCCTGTTTATACAGACTCATCATATGAACATTTAAAAAAACAGTGCATCATAGGTATGAAGAGAATTTTTGGAACGAGCGCACCAAAAAGATATGCGGTAAGATTAAAACAGGAACTAGAAGTAATAAAAAAATTGGGATTCTGTGACTACTTTTTAGTAGTACAAGATTACGTTAAATATGCCAAAGAAAACGGAATATTAGTAGGTCCAGGTAGAGGTTCTGCAGCCGGATCATTAGTGTCATATACCCTAAATATTACTACCATTGATCCCTTAAAATATGATTTACTATTTGAAAGATTTTTAAATCCTCAGAGAGTTACAATGCCAGATATCGATATAGATTTTGAGGATGATAGAAGAATAGAAGTCATAGATTACTGTGTAAAAAAATATGGAGAAAAAAAAGTCGCATTAATAATTACCTTTGGAACACTAGCATCAAAACAAGCAGTGAGAGATGTAGGAAGAACCTTAGATGTAGAT
Organism: Bacilli bacterium; assembly: GCA_017511945.1. Lineage (GTDB taxonomy): Bacteria > Bacillota_I > Bacilli_A > RF39 > UBA660 > Coprosoma. The sequence goes on from JAFWHR010000021.1 coordinate 33,255, forward strand.
TTAAAAAAGATAGATACCTTAAGTAAAATGTTAGATCCTAGAAAAACACTTAAACAAAATTTAACAGATAGAGTAAAAAATTTTATAAATGATAATCCAGAATTAAAGAAAGTGTACAAAATAGCTTTAAAATTTGAAGGGTTAAAAAGACACACATCAATACATGCCGCTGGAGTAGTAATGTCAAAAAAAGACCTAGATGAAACATTACCTATGGATAAAATTGATGGTTTATATATATCACAGTATGACAAAGAATACCTAGAAGATTTAGGACTTTTAAAGATGGACTTTTTAGGTATTAAAAACCTAACTATGATTAATAACATACTAAAAGAAATTGATGATCTCAGTTTTGATACAATAAAAGAAGATGATAGAAAAGCTTTAGATATATTCAAAAATGTAAACACAAAAGGAATATTTCAATTTGAATCACCAGGAATGATTAACTTTCTAAAAAAACTTAGACCAGACACATTTAATGACATAATAGCCGCCCTCGCACTATTTAGACCAGGACCAATGAAAAACATAGACTCATACATAAGAAGAAAAAGAAAAGTAGAGAAGATAGACTACTTTCATGAGGACTTAAAAGATATATTAAAACCTACATATGGAATAATTGTCTATCAAGAACAGATCATGCAAATTGCAAGTACCTTAGCTGGATATACTTTTCAACAGGCAGATATTTTAAGAAGAGCCATGAGTAAAAAGAAACAGGATATTCTAATTAAAGAAGAAGAAAGATTTATAAAAGGAGCTCAAAAAAAAGGATATGAAACATCCCTTGCAAAAAAGGTTTATGATTTAATATTCAAATTTGCTGAGTATGGATTTAATAAATCACATACAGTTGCCTATGCGATGATTTCATATAAGATGGCATATTTAAAAGCCCATTACCCTAAAATATTTATGAAACATCTTTTAAACACATCGATTAATAGCCTGCCAAAGACAAAAGAATACATTACTGAATGTCAAAAATATGGTATTAAAATAAAAGGACCAAATATTAATTATAGCAGTAAGACATATAGAATAATTGATGGAAAGATAGTATATCCGCTAACTAATATTAAAAATGTCGGAATAAATGCAGTAAATAAAATACTTGAAGAAAGAGAAAAAGAAAAATTTAAAGACGTATTTGATTTTGTAAGAAGATGTTATAAAGGATCAGTAACATCAAAAACTATAGAGAGCTTAATTTATTCAGGATCTTTAGATAACTTTGATTATAATAGAAAAACACTAATAGAAAATTTAGATACGATTATCAACTATGCCGAGATTAGTTCACTAGATGATGAAATCTTTAAACCAGAATTAGAAGAGCAAAGAGAGTATAGTAAAGAAGAAATACTAAAATTTGAATTAGATTATCTAGGTATATATCTAAAAGATCATCCAGTTACAAGTTATAAAAGAAGCATGACATCTATAGATTTAAAAGATATAAAGATGTACTTTGATAAAGTAGTAGATGTTATCGTATACACAGATAAAACTAGAATTATAGATACCAAAAAAGGAGAAAAGATGATGTTTATTTCATCTTCAGATGAATTAGATAAAATAGACATCGTAGTATTTCCAAGAGTATTAAATAATACAAAGGAAATAAAAGAAGGAGATATATTAAAAGTAAAAGGAAGAGTTCAAAAGAGATTTGATGAATATCAAATAGTTGCTCAAAGTATTACAATTTTAAATAAGTAATTGACATCATAGTAAAATTTTTATAAAATTATTATAGGAGGCTGAGAATGAAAAGTGGCAGTAAAACTATATATGTTCTCTATATATTGATATTATTAATAATTATAGCAGTTGTCTTACTGGCAAAAACGACTATAACAAATCTACCTAAAAAAACACTTGATAATAATCAGGGCATAGAACCACTTGAAGTTGATACATTTCCAAATGTAAATGAAGAATGTACATTTAAAGTAACCTATTTAGATTATGGATCACTAACACAAGCAGGATGCGTAGGAGGATATACTAGATATGACATTACAGATGTCACGTTAGGTGAAGAAAACGTTCAACTTTCAGTTATATATTCAGACAAAAAACAGCCAAAAACAGGTGTATATGTAGGCGATAAAAAAGTAATACCTGAAGTATATGATCTTACAAATATTAAATTTGGTGTATTTGATAATAAACTTTTCATATATGATAAAAAAGAACCTAACGTCATATCAATTAATAGTAAATTAAAAACAGTTTATAATTTAAAAGACTATTTAGACTCTCACAAAGTAAAAGATCTATCTACAGGTGATACAAATGTGAAAACCAAACATCTTGATAAAGAGAAATTTACATTTACAGATGGCTCATTTGAATTTGATGCCATAACTGGAAAATGTAATGATAACTCATCAAAGGGATCGCATTACATAGTCAAATATGTAAGTGACAAATTTGAAAAACCAGAATTTGTAAAACTCATAGAATGTGAAAAAAGTGCTTAATCAAGCACTTTTAATATTATCAGCTATAGTTTTAATTACTTTTTCTCTATCAGAAGAGGAAGAGTTAACCCATAAAATCTCGAAAAAAACACCGAGTCCTGGTAGAGTAATCTCATCCTTGTCATTTATTGACTGATTTATAGAATTCTTAATATCATTTAAATCACAATCCTTAAAATTATCAATTATGTGATTTCTAATGCTTATATTCAAATTTATCATCCCTTTCTAAATAATATTGTGTATAAATAAAAAAAAATATACAAAAACAATAAAGTGTACCCAATGTCAAGGACTAAATAAAAAAGAGAGAATCTAGGCAATGGATGCAAATAGATGATTTCTGTATTGTACAGGAGTCATCTTTTTTAAATTCCATTGATATCTGTAATTATTATAATATTCAATATAA
>JAFWHR010000022.1 GCA_017511945.1 Bacilli bacterium
AAGCTTTAGATTAGTAAGGGTTATTCTTGAACATCTTAGCTTTCTATCCTTACTACGTGAGGTGATTTAATGGAAAAACTATCCAAAAAACAAAAATATAAGTTAGATAGATTAAGCGAAAAGTATAAGATTCATGAAAATCTAATAATAGCTAGAAAAGCTAGAAAGACTATTAGATTTATTGAAAAGAATACATAAAATGACTTCGTTTTAGTGAAGTCATTTTATTATTACTTTATGTTCATGTTCAAGTAAATCATCTTCTTTATTTATCAAATTGTAAATCATTGAAACTCTAGATTCTAAATCAAGTCCTTTAAAGCCTTTTTTATAATTTAAAAGAATTGGAATCTCACATTCATTTTTAATCTTTTTCAAATATTTTCTTCCATTATCATTAAAACCTAAAACTCTAATATATTTAGTTTTACTTAATTTTTTAGCCTCCTGTTTAGTAAAGCCTACAAGAATGTGAAGCATCATCCTCCTAATTTTATTATAAGTGTATCTCTTACTTTTAACTTTATCTAAAAGTTCATCAAAACTATTAACTTCATTTATAATTTTTTTAATTCTATTGTGAATTCCCTCATCGACAGTTTGATATTTAGAAATATCTTCACTTATAATTTTATACTTTAACAAATCGAAATAGTCATTTATAAAATGTAAATTTTTTAAATATTTTAAACATACATCTGGAACATATTTACTTACGTCTTTTCTTTTTTTTAACGCTTCTCTAATGCTAGTTCCACTAGTAATTTCACCAGTTATTTCACTATTTAAATAATCATTAGTCCTTTTAATACTGATGCATTTAATATTACTATTCTTTAAATTTTTAATATAACTTAAACCTAGTAAATCGTTTGAACTTCTAACACTATCACCGCATATATCCTCTAAAGCATTAGATAAACTAGTAGGGTAATTATATCCTAAATCCAAATATTCTTTAACTTTTAAATTGTACTCTGAAGAATCTTGAATTATAGAAAAATCATATAACCTTTTAACGTCATCACTTTCAGAGCCAAATACTAAAACATCCACATTTAAATGTTTAAGTATGTCACATGCCCCTAAAGCAAACAGATCAGCTGACTGACAGGCAAAGACAAAGGGAAGTTCAATAACTAAATCGACATAGTTAAGTGCGATTTCTGTCTTCTTCCACTTATCTATTAAAGAGGCATCTCCCCTTTGAGTAAAGTTACCACTTAAAACTAAAACTATTATGCTTTCTGGGTACATCTTTTTAATTTGATTAATGTGATAAACATGACCCAAATGAAAAGGATTGTATTCACATATAATTCCAACAGTTTTCATACATCACCTCGTTTTTTATATATTTTACCATTTATAATTTATTAATACAAACGATTGACTATAATAACTTCATTAAGTATAATTTAAATAGGAGGACATATATGAAAAAAGCATTCACACTAGTTGAACTGTTAGCCGTAATTGTCATAATAGGAGTTATCGCTTTAATTACTACTCCTATAATAATTGATTCAATTAATACATCAAAAACAAAAACATGTGAAAAACAAAAAAAAGAAATAGAAAGGGCTGCCGAAAGATGGGGTAATGACAATGCAGTTGAACTAAATGGTTTAACTGAAATACCAATTGATACTTTAAAAAAAGAAGGATATTTAGAAGCAAAACAAATACTAAACCCAAAAGATAAAAAAGAACTTACAGGATCTATTAAAATATCAAAAGAAACTGGACAATATAAATATACATACAATTTAGAATGTTAAAAGTAGGAAAAAACAAATAAAGTCATATTCCTACTTTTTTCGACATTATTCGACAGACACATATTATAAAATGTATATGGTGATAATATGAATAATATAGAAAACGTAGTTCTAAATCTTACACTAGCTTTAACTCCAATACTAATGTATTTACTTTATAGTGCATACTCAAAAATAACTAATAAAAAAGAAAGTAAACTACTTTTTACACTCACTTTAATAACTCAAATGTATCTATTAGTAAGATTTAGTCCCAAAGTATATAAAGGAACATATTTTCTAATCGATCTTCCACTTATAATAAGTTATTATAAAAAAGATGAAAAATTAATACTATTATTATCTATATTTTTAATGATTATTCAAATGCCAAATATAAATATAGCATTTTTAATAACTAAATACTTAACTGTATTTTTAATAAGTAAAACCTTAAATGATAAATTGATTATTTCTTTTTCAATTTTTAAATTACTAGAACTATATACATACAAATTAGACGTATATACATTAATTAGTTTATCAATACTTCTATATCTAATTTCATCAGTGATAATCTACATCTTAAAAAGAGGAGAAAACATTACAAATATTCACATACAAATTAAAGAGTTAGAAAAAGAAGAAAAGATAAAAAAATCATTATTTCAAATAACTCATGAAATAAAAAACCCTATAGCAGTGTGTAAAGGATATTTAGATATGTATGATGAAAAAAAAGACTTTAACAAATATATACCAATTTTAAAAGAAGAGATAGATAGAACCCTCATACTTTTAGAAGACTTTCTATCCATGAATAGACAGAAAATAAAAAAAGACATATTAGATATCAATATGCTTTTAGAAGAAGTTGTAGATAATATGGAAATGCTTATAAAAAATGAAAAGATAGATTTAAAAGCAGATATAGATGAAGATGAAATATATGTAAATGGAGATTATAATAGATTAACTCAAGTACTAATTAACATCATTAAAAACAGCATAGAAGCATTAAATAACAGAAAAAGTCCAACAATTAAAATTTGGACAAAAACAGAAGATAAATATATAAATATATACGTAGAAGATAATGGAGAAGGGATAAAAAGAGAAGTAATGGAAAAAATAAAAGAACCATTTTATACGACAAAACTAAAAGGAACAGGCCTTGGAGTATCACTATCAGATGAGATAATTAAATCTCACAGAGGCTCACTAGACTACAGTTCAGAAGAGGGAAAATATACAAAAGTAAAAATAAAACTGCCACTAGAATCTATCTAGTGGCTTATTTCAGGATAATAATCACCATTATAATTGTGACCAGTACTGTCAAGTTCAAATAGAGTATTAGTATCAATTAAGAAAAACTTGTGTAAAAGTAGATTATCCCCAGTATTAGTTATAGGATCATCCCAAGTTAAATCCAAATGTAACCACTGATCATTTAAATATACCAAATTCCAAATGTGATTAGTATTAGATACCTTGTAATTAGTAATGCCGAGTTTATCTAAATATATCTTCATCGCATCACTATATCCACTACATAGAGAAATCCCATCTATCAAAGGACCAGTAGCCTTATGTGAGTTAGAACCGCCAGAATCATTCCCACTTTCAATTGAAGAAGCTCTAGCTTTATCGTAAATACTGTTGTTGATTAAATAATCGTGAAACACTTTAATTTTGTCATAAGCACTCATACCATCATTTACATTATTCAATATAAAATCGTTAATCTTATTTTCTATCAAATTAATCTCACTTTCAGTATAAAGTTTTCCAACCGACATAGTAATCATACCGTAATTAGTAGATTTAAAATAAATCTTTTCATAACTGTTATATGGTGAAACCATATTGTTAATAGTAGAAAGTAAAACTTGATCATGAGACACCTTATCAAAATCATTCATACATTCAGAATAACTCTCATCACAGTAAAACGTAAACTCATCAGTACCATTACTTAGTATAGTATAAATTACATTGAGAAGATTTTGATAATCATTAACGTGGAAATCGTCAGTTTTCTGAACAAACATAAAACTGATATTGTTGTCGTAATTGTTAGAATCAGGAAGAGTTACCTCCTTATTTTCAGTAACCTTTTGCATGACAGTTTTAACAATTTCCTCCCTGTAATTAAAACAGATTACTAAAATAATACATATAAAAATAGTAGAAAACCAACCTTTTTTCATATATAGCCTCCAATATTTAAAAAAAGTAAATTACTCCATCGCATTTACTTTCTTAGTTAATCTTGATTTCTTCCTAGCGGATGTATTTTTATTCATTACATGAGCCCCAGCAGCTTTATCGATTCTCTTAATGGCAATCTTTAAATTATCCTCAGCTGCACCTTTATCTTTTTTAGCTACCGCTCTTTCAACATTTTTAACAGCAGTTTTCGCACTAGCTAGATAATTGTTATTACGTTCTTCTTTTTTCTTATTAACTAAAATTCTCTTTTTAGCATTCTTTAAATTGGCCATAATTTCACCTCCAAGCCATTTGATATAATTTTACCAAATTTATTAAAAAAAAGCAATAAAAACTGCACTTTTTGTTAAAAATAAAAGTGAGGTGATATATTTGGAACACAAAATAGATATGAAAAATGAACCTATTCATACAGACCTTGCGATAGAACTTACAAAAAATGAAGTTAGAAGTAATGAAGATGGAATTAAAATAACAGACATAAATCTCTCCAAAGAAGAAGCAAAAAAGATAAATAAAAAAGAGGGAAACTACATCACAATTGAATTTGATGACATTACAGATTATGTAGCTAGAAAGAAAGTTAAGACAGTTTTTTCAAAAGAGTTAAAAAAAATAATTGAAAATAACAAAATAAAAAAAGACGATTTATGTCTAATAATTGGCCTTGGAAATGATAAATCAACTCCAGACTCTTTAGGGCCACTTACCATATCAAAAGTATTAGTTACCAACCACTTATTTTTATATGGTGATATGGAAGAAGGGTTTAGAAGAGTATGTGCTATCTCACCAGGGGTTACAGGAAGCACAGGAATAGAGACAAGTGATCTAATAAAAGAAATGACAAAATCATTAAAACCAAATTTTATCATAGTAATAGATGCACTAGCTTCATCATCAGTAGAGAGAGTAAACAAGACGATACAGATAACTGATAGTGGAATAAGCCCAGGAAGTGGAATAGGTAATAAGAGAAAAGAGATAAGTAAAGACATATTAAATATACCGGTAATTGCAGTTGGAGTTCCAACCGTAGTAGATGCCGCATCCATAGTATCTGATACTATAAATTATATGTATTCACACTTTGCCTATCAAAAGGAAAATATTGATAATCCTAAAACAAAACTTACATTTAATGTCAATTATTTAAAATATGGAAATAAAACAAAAATAAAAAGAGAAGATAGACAAAAACTATTAGGAATAATAGGAACACTTTCAGATGAAGACACTAAAACTCTAATATATGAAATATTAAACCCGATAGGATATAATATGATGGTAACCCCAAAAGAAGAAGATTTTGTTATAGATAAACTTTCAGAATTAATCAGCGAAGGAATTAATGAAACTTTGCACGAAAAAATATAAGTCTTTTTTTTACAATTGTTTACAAAAAAAGAGCAATTATGATAAAATAATTAAAAAAATGCGGGGAGTGTAAATATGGGTATAAGCACTAATAAAGTAGTAAACGAAAAACTGGAAAAAGATATAATAAAAAATAAAAATATAGAAATAGATAATAAGTCAAGGTTACAAGAAACTGTAAATATAGATTATAAAACTATTTCTCCACATATGGAGGTAATTAAAGCAAAGCTTACAAGTGAGTCAGGGCATATAGCCATGCCGACCTTTTCAAGAAATTCTCAGCGTCCACAATTAGCACCAACTAAACCAATTTCATTTAGTGATGTTTCAAGTAAAATGTCAAGAGAAACATACGACTATATAAAAGGGTTAAGTGAAAGTGACGAAAAAATATGTATCAGTCATATTTCAAGTGCTGATTTACAGAGCATATATGAAAATGGTTTATATTTAAATGGAAGGGGTGCAATGAATGGCTATGCGGGTATTGATTATAAAGATGCACTTCAAAAACAAGATGTTGCGGCGAGAAGTAATGGTCAACAATCATATATGCAAATACTTAAACAAAATAATCAGCCGTTGACCATGGAAGGAATTCTACACTGTTTTGGTTATGACAGTTACGGAAGACCAGATAATTCAAGATTGACTAAAATTTTTCAAGAATTACATAGCTATAAAGAGATTGAACTTGACTCTGCTATGTATTATGATATAGATAGCCAAGATGAACTGTTTAGAAGAATTAGCAATGCTTCCATTGGTAAATCAGAAGGTGGAAACCCAGTAGATGGTGTACTTGTAATAAAACTTCCAAGTAATCTTCAATCAGAAGTTGTTGATAGAAATAGTGAAATCGTACAAGTTAAAAATGGAAATATTAGTTTAAAACCAGAGTATATTGAAGGCTTTATACCAGTATCAAGAGATGGTAAAATTGGTGAAATATCATATAAAAATATTCAAACATCTAGCGTAGAACAAATTATTGAAGTTTTAAAAAGCAAATACAACTGGTCAACAGAAAGAGCAATTAAACAATTACTAGATACTTCCAATATGAATAATATAAGTATGATAACTAGATATGGTAATGCGAGAAATTTGTTTTCATCATTAAGCAATGAACAAATTAAGACAGCAGTAAAAAATATTCAAGAAAAAAAGGCGAAAATAAATTATGCCTTTAATGCCATAGAAAATTTTGGAAAAAATCATAATCAAACGGGATATACAAGTAAAATAATTGAATATATGCGTAAGAATGGATTAGACTCAGTATTAAAATATGTTCCTAGAGAAACTAGAAGTATATTAAAATCTATGAGTGTAGAAGAAATCATAAGTGCATTTGATGAATATATTTTAAACAATTCATCACCAAAATCACAAACAATTCAAGAAACTCAAAAAAAGCAAGCGTTGAGGAAAATATAAGTATAACTAACTAATATTGGATAATAAAAAAATAAAAGGATAAAAAACAGCAATACATACATATTCAATATTCTAACATCTATTAAGCATTCACTTCACAGTATAATTAAAGGATAATAGAGTTTATTGACTTTTAATCCATCAGATGACTTTACAAAACTCGATTAAGTTCTCGCTTCAAAATGAAATGTATATTTGATACACCTGAATATAATTTCACTTACAATGTTGAAACACCCATGTGAAATATTATATAAAAAGGAATTTAGTTTTACAAATTCAAAACTGGAACTTCGTGCATAACTAAATTCTGTATAAGAATATCGTAACTGGAACTTACTTTTTCAATTCACATTCCAGATTTTTTTCAATTACAAAGATAATTATAGACATTTATTTTTTAAACATGTATAATTATATAGGGAGGTAAAAATGACTACAATAAAAAAAGTGAATTTAAGTGATTATGAAAAGCAAATTAATTTGAATGATAATAAAATTCAGTGGAGTACTAAGTCTAGAAATATTATTGATAACATTGGTGATATGCTCTTTCAAGGGAGTACACCAGCTCAGCAAGATACAATAAATGCATTAATTACTGAAAAAGAAATTAGTGGTAGTCCTAAAGTAAACTATGATGGCTCAGGTAATGCTATAGTTGATGATACCCATTTAGATAAAGACGGTTATAAAAAAGGGAAAATATATACAATTAACAAAGAGGGCATTGTTGTTTATAAAGAAACCTTTAATGAACAATATTTTCCTGAGGAAGACAATGCTACATGTATACAAACATCATATAACTCTGAGACAGGACTTCCAGAAGAACAAATTGCTTATTATCCTAAAAAAACAGTAATTACGAAATACGATCAAGATGGGTATAAGACTAAAGAAACCTATAAAGATTCTGGTAATAATACTTACATGGAAATATTCTATCGACATAAAAATGATACAAAAAAACTTGAAAAAGTAGAATATCTAAAGGATGGTACTTCGAAAGACATTATATATGATGAATATGAAAATGAGAAAGAAATAATATATAGATCACCTGAAGGATATAATATAAGTAAACAAGAATATGAACAAAAAAAAGAAGAATATGAATAAAATTTTTAAAGAAAAAGAACAACAAATATATTATTCATAGACTGTTGGCAAAGTGGTATATCAAAGGTTCTTTGTCAAGCAGTGTTAGTGGAACAAAAACCAGTTGTAAATGAATTTGGTTAGGGAGCAAAAATCTGCTTCCTTTTACTATGCATTATTTTTAACTATTACTTTAATAAAAAGTATTCTTATTTTTAAGTGATTAAACTTTTTATAACCACAAGTTGAACAAATAATTTATTTAATAAGATTATTCATTTCTTCGGTAATACCATTAGAGCATTTATAAGTAAATGCATTTTCAATGCAATTTTCTATGTTGATAAATGTTGTAATAGCCTTTCTAGTTTTCTTAATTGAATAAGTAACAATGTACTTTTGATTAATTTCTTTCCCGAAACATCTAGAATATTTCTTCTTCATCGACGATAATAAAAACCCATTTTATATATAGTATCTTTATGATTTTTAAATTCTTAGGTACCTAAAATTTTAGTTAGATGTCTTTGCCTTTTAATGAGTTTGTCCATAGAAATACTATGAAAAATAATTTAATAACATAAAAAATTAATGAATAATTAATGAAAATTTTAATAAATTGTTAAATATGAAGAAATGGATATATTTTAAAATAAAAAAATCTTTAAAATTTAGTGTTAAAATATTGTCTAAATATGATAAAATAATCATAGAGAGTAGGAGGGCATAATATGAAAATATTTTTGTTTTATACAGATAAATTATATACGTTTATAATGCCTAAAGAAATAGAAGGAAGTTTTAGCTTTGATGTAGACAAAAATGAAACTTCAAAACTTATAAATGTAGAAGCAAGAGAAGGTAAATGGGTTATCTATTCGGTTGATGGAGTAGAATTATATCACAATAACTCATTGGTTTCAAATACAGTACTTACCGATGATACATTTTACATAGTAGGTAAAAATGGAAAGAAGTATTTAATATATGCAAAAGATATATCAACGGACAAGTATTCATTATTTAAACATGGCAAAACACCTTTAATTATTGGAAATGATGAAAGAGCAAATATAAAATATAATTGTCCGTATTTAAATAAAAATCTAATTAGTATTAAAAAAAGTGAAAATACAATTATATTAGAACAATCACAAATTGGACTTACATATGTCAATGATAAAATAAACCTATCTACTCAATTAATAATTAAACCTGGAGACACTATAAATTTATTTGGTATGAAAATAATTGTTATAAATAAGTTAGTCATCATGAATAATCCAGGAGGAAAAGTTACAATAACTAATAATTCTAAATTAATCTTAAAAACAATTAACAGTGAAGTAGTTAATAATAACATTAAAATAATAGATAAAGAATTATATAATAAAAATGATTATTATTCAAAATCACCAAGGATAAGACGAATAATTGAAACAAAAGATATTAATCTTAGTCCTCCACCAACAGATAACTCTAATGATCAAATGCCATTTATTATGAGAATTGTTCCAATGCTTGCAATGGGTATGACATCGTGTGCAACACTTATGCAAACGGTTATGAGATTAAATTCAGGTGAAACGACTTTAAAACAATCATGGCCACAACTTGCCATGTCAATAGGTATGCTAATTTCAATGCTTATTTGGCCATTTGTTATGAACATATATAATAAAAGGCAAAAAAAGAAAAAGAGAGAAGAAACAATTCAAAAGTATGATGCCTATCTAGCAAAGAAAGAAAAAGAAATTCAAAAAGAAGTTCATTTACAAAGAGACATTTTAATAGAAAACTTAATTACAGTAAATGATTGTTTAGATATCATTATCAAAGGAAACGTTGGATTTTGGGATAAAAGAACTGATCAAAATGATTTTTTAGTTACTAGATTTGGTATGGGTCGTCAAAAACTTGATATAAATATTAATTATAGAGAAGAAGACTTTTCAATAGATGAAGATGAACTTCGAGAAAGAGCAGATAATTTAGCTGAAAGATACAAATATATTAATAATGTTCCAGTTAGTTATTCATTTTATGATAACAAAATAACTGGTATTATGGGATTTGATAGAAAAAAAAGTTTTAACTTCGTGAATAACATTCTTCTTCAATTAATAACGTTTTATAGTTATGAAGATTTAAAAATAGTTGTTTTCACTAGTGAAATTAATAAAGATAATTGGGAATATGTCAAGTATTTACCACATAATTTTTCGAATGACAAAAAAATAAGATTTTTTGCATCAGACCAAGATTCAGCAAAATCATTAATGGGTTATTTATCAAATTTGCTTGCAATTATAAATGAAAAAGGTAGCAATGACGATAAACCAGATAGACCTTATTATTTAATAATAGTTGATGAATATGATTTAGTTAAAAGATTTGACTTTATAAAAGAAATAACTGAATTAGAAGAAAAAGATAATAAAAGTTTTAGTTTAGTTATTATTGAAGAAAAACTTGGTAAACTCCCAAGTAAATGTAATAATTTTATATCTCTTGCAAATGATAGTGGAACCATACTTATGAATTCATTTGAAAAGCAAGAGCGAATAACATTTAAAGATGAAATTAATAGTAATATTGATATGTTAAGCATTGCCAGAAAAATGTCAAATATACCAATTGAGTTCGAAGAAGAATATGGACATATACCAGATGCAATTTCATTTTTAGAAATGCATGAAGTTGGTAAAATAGAACAATTAAATGTTCTAAATAGATGGAATATTAACGATCCAACTGTAAGTTTAAGAGCCTTAATAGGTTTTGACCCTCAGGAAGAACCAATGTATTTAGATTTACATGAAAAAGCACATGGCCCACATGGACTTATAGCCGGAACTACTGGTTCAGGGAAATCAGAATTTATCATCACATATATATTGTCAATGTGTATAAATTATAGTCCAGATGACATATCATTTATTCTAATTGATTATAAGGGTGGAGGTTTAGCACTTGCCTTTGAAAATAGAGCAACTGGCGTAATATTACCTCATTTAGCAGGTACCATTACTAATTTGGATAAAGCTGAAATGGATAGGACATTAGTAAGTATTAACAGTGAAGCCAAGAGAAGACAAGAACTGTTTAATGAAGCACGAGAAACTACGGAAGAAAGTACAATGGATATATATAAATATCAAAGACTATATAAAGAAGGTAAATTAAAAGAACCTGTATCTCACTTATTTATAATATGCGATGAGTTTGCTGAATTAAAAGCACAGCAGCCAGAATTTATGGATAATTTAATATCAATTGCACGTATTGGAAGATCACTAGGTGTTCATCTTATACTAGCAACTCAAAAACCATCTGGCGTAGTCAATGATCAGATATGGTCAAATACAAGATTTAGGGTGTGCTTAAAAGTTCAAGATGAATCAGATAGTAAAGAAATGCTGAAAAAACCAGATGCCGCACATATCACACAAGCTGGTAGATATTACTTACAAGTTGGATATGATGAAGTTTATTCACTAGGACAGTCAGGCTATACTGGAGCAAAGTATTATCCGTCTGATAGAATAATTAAGCAAGTTGATAAAAGTATTAATATTATAAATGATTTCGGCCAATATATAAAAAGTATCCAAGCATCAAACGGACCAAAACTTAAAGCAGAGGGAGAGCAACTTCAAGCTGTGTTAAAAAATATTATCTCTATTTCCAATCAAACAGGAAAAAAGTCAAGAAAACTATGGCTTGATAATATACCAGAATTAATATACGAAGATGAAATAGAAAAAAAATATGATTTTAAACCACAAGAGTACAATGTAACTGCAGTAATTGGAGAGTATGATGCACCAGAAAAGCAAGAACAAGGAATAGTTACTTACAATTATATAAAAGATGGAAATACAATTATCTATGGTAATGATAGTGTAGAAAGAGAAATGTTTTTAAATGCAATGGTATATTCAACTATTAAAAATCATACTCCAGATGAAGTCAACTTTTATGTAGTTGATTTAGGCTCAGAATCAATAAGAACTTATGAAAAAACTCCATTTTTTGGTGGTTATACAACCATAAATGAAGCAAATAGAATTTACAATCTTTTTGAGCTTTTAGATAAAGAAGTATCAAAAAGAAAAAATTTGTTTGCTAACTACAGTGGGGAATACGAAAAATATATAAAAAATAGTGGAGAAAAAATGCCATTATTAGTAGTTATAATTAACAACTATGATAGTTTAAAAGACAACTTTGATGATTTAACCTTTAATGTTTTTCCTTCAGCGACTAGAGATTCTGACAGATATGGAATTGTTTATGTGATGACTGCTACTGGGGTTAATTCTGTTAGGACAGCAATTTCACAAAACTTTAGTAATTTCTATACTTTTAAACTTAAAGATTCATATGACTATAGATTCCTTTTCAACAAAAAGAAATCAATAACACCTAGAAATATTACAGGTAGAGGAATTTTAGACAACGGAGAACTATGTGAATATCAAGTTTTAACAATTTCAAATGCTGAAAATTTGGATAATTATACAAGCGAATTTGTTAAAAATATACAGGATAGGTATAAAACTCATAAAACATATTTAAAGTTACCATCTATGCCTAGAAAATTAAGACTTGAAAATGTTCTTGACAATATATCAGATTTAACTAATGTACCAGTTGGTATATCTAATGATACAGTTGAAACACAATATGTTGACTTGATTTCAAATATAGGTATAATTATATCTGCACAAAAAATGGAAAAAACAATATCATTTGTAAAAAGTTTGTCTACATTAGTAAAGAATATTAAAAATATCAATATAATTATTATTGATGCAAAAAAACTACTAGGATTAAATAATAAAGAATTTCCAAATTATTACATAAATAATTTAGAAATGGTTTTGAAAAGTCTTAAAGATTATGTTGATAAACTAATAAAAGCACAATCAGAACAACAAGGAGTATTAATAATAAATGGAGTTGACGAATTAGTAAAAAGTATATCTGAGACAAAACCGATGGAAGAATTATTTGAATCACTGAAAAAATATGAAAAAATTGGAACTGTAATTGTAGAAGCAAACAACAAATTAAAAAATTACAATACACAACTTTGGTTTAGAAATATAATAAGTACAGGAAATGGTATCTGGATAGGCAATGGTGTAAGTAATCAAAGTAGTATTGCATGTACTACTACTAGGAAAATGCAGCGTAAAATTAAAGATGATATGGGGTATATAATAACGGATAATAATGCTGAATTTTCTAAATTGCTCGATTTCTATAATAATGATTACTAAAAAAGTGAGTTCACTTAAAAATGTATAAAATGTAAAATAATGTAAAGTTCTTGTAGATATTATTGACAAGTAAAAAACGCTTTGATAAGATTAAACTGATGATGGCAAGCCATTCCATCATATACAAGAAGGAGATGATAACTATGGCTTTAAAATTAAATATCAAAATGTTTGAAGATGGAGGGGATGCATTATACGTTGATCCAAGTCCTTGGAATAGTTCATGTGAAAGTTTTGACGCTGGAGCAAGTAAATTCAATCAATCACTTGAGAACAATGAACAAGTAATATCAGCTATGAGAGAATTTTTAGGTTCACCAATGATGACTGAGTCATTGCGTCCAGGTGTTACATCGTTAACTAATTGTACAAATGAAGCTCAAAATTATTTTAATTCAGTTAATAATTGGTCTAAAGCTACTATGGATGACTTTAATAATTATAACAAAACTGGAGAAGCTGGATCTATTAATTCAAAAGTTAACGCACAGACTATGCAAAATGTTGAAGCAAACTTTGATGGAAGCAAAATCGGTCTTAGAAGTGCATCTGATGTAGATAGTTTTGTTGAACGTGTTGAAGAGGTTATTAAAAATATAACTGATAGTTTAAGAGAAACAACTGACGCTGCAGAAAGTGCTAAAGGAAGCATACCACCTCAGATTTCTAATTCATTTTCATCAACTGTTCAACAAAGTCATGATGCAATTACTCAAGCAACAACAAATATGAACAATTTAATAAGAGACAACGTAGAGTCATTTAGAGCTAATTTAAAATCATGGGCTGATTCAGCAGCATCAGCAGCTAGTGGTAGTGGCAATTAAAAAGAGTGATAAAATTGAAGTTATTATAAATAACTTCAATTTTGCTAATGAGGTGTTATATGATGATTAACATTATAAAATATAGTAAACAAGTTGAAATTATTAAAAAGAATATCAAAGATTTTGAATACGCCATTTTTCAAACGGTTTCAACAGCCAAAAACGTATCATATTATTGGAATGATGGATACACTCAATCTTTTTTTTCTGAAATTGATAAGGAAAACCAATATACTAACGAATTAATCAATGTATTATATCATGTATTATCATTAATGACTTTACTTTCAACAACATACAGTGATATAAACATTCAAAAACAATATCTTCTAGATATTTCAGGAGGTATCATAGATTCAGACGATTTTATTATAAAAGATGATGATGAAGAAACAATAGATAAAAAAAATCAGATTAATAATATGATTATAAATGCAGAGGACAAAATAGCAGATATGATTTCAAAAATAAATGTCCCATATATTAAAAAATTAAACTTCGAAAATTTAGATATACAAAAACCTAATCAAGGATTTATAGGTATGCTTGAGGGAATCGATACTGAAATAAAGAAAGTTGAAAGTGGAACTCAGGAAGCAAAAAGATCATGTGATGCTTTAAAAGATAGTTTATATTCTACAATTAGCCTTTATAATTCTATTAATAATAGAAAGATTAGTAGAATTATTAATGAACTTGATGACGGGCTTCAAACATTAATTGTCAATCTTGAAAATTCATATAATTATATTAAAGATAGAAAAAATACATACAAAAACTTATTTGAAAAATCAACAAATAGTATAAATAGATTAGAAAAATAAATAATTATTTTAAATGAGATATGTTAAGGAGGTAATATGATATTTAATAGTTATGTTAATATGCAGAATATATATTATTTAACTACCAATATATCATAATGAGTGAATGGAAAATAAAGTTTTAATTAAGTTAATTGTTCCAGCACTAGATAAGGATTTTGATATTTTTATTCCCGTAAATGAAGTAGTCTGGAAAATAAAAAAAATGCTAATAAAAAGCGTCATGGATATTACTGACACAAATCTAAATGTTAATAGTTATTATATTCTAATAAATAAAGAAAATGGAAATATTTACAATGATAATCAGATAATAATTGATACAGACATTAGAAATATAAGTGAATTAATGTTAATTGAAGAATAGCTAAGAAACGACAATAACGAATACTATAATAAGTTATAAAAATAAAGATAGTGATGATAGAGAGATATTTGATAATAGAATCATTATATTTGGTTTAACAATTAAAGAAAGTAGGAATTTTTAATGGGAATAAAAGCAGTAAATGTTGATAATATATCAGTGGATAGTATAAGTAAGGCCATAGAAAAAAGTATATCTTCACCTACAGTAACTCAAAAAATTATAAGTAACGTGTCAGAACAAGTTAAAAATAGTCCCGTAAGTAACCAAGTACCTGTTGGACTTGCAAATTCATCAACGGGATTTTCAGCCAATAAAGTAGAGACTATGAACCTCAATAATACAAATGTAACAGTTGAGACAGCATCCGGAAAACATGAGTCTTATAATAAGAACCATACTCATTATGGCTCATCAGTTATAAAAAATGCTGATGGATCTACAACTGAAACTTGGATTGATGGAGGTATAACTAACAGTGAGACAAGAAAAGCCGATGGCTCAGTAATAAAAATAATTGATAGAGATGGAAAAATCACACAATATACTATGTACGATCCATCTGGCAATGCTAAAGTAGAACTTAAATCTGACGAACACACAACCATTAAAAAAGATGTAAATGGCAATATTATACTTGAAAGCAGCATTGGTAAAAAAGTAATAAATAAAAATGGAGAAACTATATCAAGTATAAAATATGGTTCAAAAGACGTTATAACCGAAAAAGTTGAAAAGTTGGAAAATGGTAAAACTTCGGTGTATAAATATTCACAAGATACTGGAATAAAAACAGAAAGTCTATATGATGGCGAAAAACTATTAGAAAGTAGAAGTTATAAAGGAGATAAAATAATAAGTTCAGTTGATACACTAGAAGATGGAACCATTGAGAAAAAACATTTCGATGATAATTTACAATTGACATATCACAAAGTTGAAAAAGATGGTAAGGTACAAAGTCTTTTATGTATTGAAAATAATAATGGTTCTACATCTAAATATGAATATAATAGTGAAACTGGAATGGTTAAATATGAAGACCCAGGTAATGAACAGTATTATCGTACTATAGGTAGTTATGATACTAATACCGGAGTTGAAATAAAAGATGCTTATGACTTATCTGGTCGTTTAGTTAGACATTCTGAAATAAAAGGTGATACTATGACAGAACAGTATTATAATTATGCTCCTGATGGTTCATATCATTTAACAACAAGCGAATATTCTAATGGTAAATGTCATGAACTAATCCAAATGTGTGATAGTACAGGACAAGTCAACAATGAAGTGTCAAGTGTAAGTACATATAGTGACTTACAGTCGAAAAAAAACAACTACATTGAAAACTGGACAAATAATTATGTTTATGGGCAACACGATGTATATGATAATTCTTGAATTACCTCTATCAAAGAAATAGACAAATATTAAACCCTTGATTAGTTTTGGTTTTAGACCACGATTATAATACATGAAGCTATTTTTACTTTTATCTTTATAAAATTTTAAAAATGTTTAATATAAGACAAAAGATTGTAGTTGAAGAATATGGATAGAATTAAAATGTGAAAATAAACTCAAATACTTATAATAATGGCTCAAATGAACAAAACAATATGAGTACTAAGGATTATAGAGTTATTGAGGTAATAGGTGATTTAATAACAGGAAAAGCCACTTTAAGTCAAGAAGATACAATTTCAAAAGTAATAAGTGAAATGGGACAAGATCCAATTATTTCATATGATAATGAAGGCAATATTATTTTAGATTTGATCATTTAAGCCCTTGAGGTAAAGAAGGATATATTTTTAAGGTTGATAGAAATGGAAGAGTTTATGAAAAAGAAGTATTCACTTCCGGGACAACAAGATATGTCCATGAAACTATTAGGGCAGATTCTGAAGGTAATGCGATAAGTTCAACTGTGAAAACTGTTGGAAACATTTGTGATAAAGGTCGTCTGGGTACTGAAATGGTCAAATATAAGTATTCAAAAGGAAGTAGAATAGATAGCAATTATGAATCAGCAAGTGATAAAAAATTCCATTAAGGTCATCTTATAAATATAATACCACGACAGGTCATGACGAAGAGATAATAAAAAATATGATCCGCTCGGTGATATTGAAGATGAACATATTTGTGTAGATGGAAAGAAGGCTTGGGAAAAGACCTATTACCCAAGTAGAGAAACAGAAGCAAGCTTATTATTATGATTCGAATGGTAATAATATTTCAAAAACAGAATTTGCCAGAAAATAAAAGTCTGAGTATCCAGTCCCTTTAGATATTAATTATTATAACAAATTACTATATCTTAATATAAACACATATTTGGGAATACGATGATTTTATACAACTGAAATCACAGTTTTTGTTATTGACTTATGCCTTTAAAGTAAAAAAGTAACATGGATTACCACGGTAACTAAAAAGTTTTTATGTATGTCCTACAAGTATCTCCAATATTTCCATACAAAAGTAGAGAAAAATTTAGGATAATTGTAGTTGATTACACATTATACAGGTAGTTTATGATTAACATGATAAAAAAGTTATTCCAAAAGATATAACAATTAATATAATAAAAATGTTAATTCACATTTAATAAATCAAAGATTGATAAATTAGAAAATATCTATGATGATGAGACCAAAGATATTGATGAAAAATTTTGAAATAAATTATAAATAAAGATTATTTATGAAAAATTGTTCAGTAAATAGTATTGTAATTTTAGGAGGCAAGTATGGGTAGTTCAATAAAAAAAATAAATATAAATACTTTAAAGGAAGATGGTGCTAGATCATTAAAAAATATATCTGCAATCGGTGTAAATCAAAAAAAAATTAATAGTTTAAAATTAAATTCTAATGATATTGATACTTTAGATTATGAAAATATGTCATATAAAAAAAAGGGGAAATATAAGGTTGATAAAATAGAGTATGATGAAAATGGAAAAAAAGTCATGGAAAGAATAGTTTATCCAGATGGGAAATATAAAGTGATACATTTTTCTAAAAGTAATCCTGATAAAATAGAATCAATAGAGTTTTCAGATTCAAAAAGAATATATTATCGCGAAGATGGGAGTATTTATAGAATGGAAGTAAATACTAAACTCGGACGAGCAGATGTCAGTTATAAGGATGGGAAGATAGCGCAGATAATCTTAAATCGAAATGGGCCAAAAAGAGATGGAAAATGGCAAGAAATTGATGTTGAATACTATGAAAATGGTAAGGTTAAAAATATTTCAATGGATAAAAAAACTGCAAAAGAATTACATATTACATTTTATGATCCAAAGCAACAATACCATTCACCAGATTCTATAGTAGATAAAGTATCGTTTGACGAAAATGGCAAACCAACATATGTTCATGATTATTATAATGAGTCCGGTACAATGCAAGATTATGATTTTGAACAAACTATAGTTGATTTAAGTGGATTTAATGATTACATCGACTCAATAAATTCACTTCAAGAGCCGATGGATTATTAAAATATTATAATAATTAGATCATATATAATTTAATGGATAGGAATTGTAAGAGCTAAACATCATAAGTATGTATAATAACATTCAAAATATTTTGAGAAAAACAGTAAGAATTAATGGTTCTTTATTAAACGTTATTAGTAAAAATTAAATATTATAATGACAGAGGATGATGAAAATCATCTTTTTATGTATAAAAATATTTTACAATTACAGTTAAATATTACTTATTATTCTACATTTTATTTAACTAAAAGATAATAAAATGATCTTAGGGTGATACATTGAAAAAAATGAAACTTAAGAAAAAGAGAAGATTTAAATATAGAATATTGCTGTATGGTGTTGTAATGTTTATAGGATATGAATTATCATTTAATATTATAATGGATCATAAACTTGTAAAAAGTAATGAAACATTTGTTAAGGCGCTTCTAATAGATTCAAATTATACTAGACTATATGAAAAAAAAGAAGATAATTTATTTACAAAAATATTTAAAAAAGTGATCGATGTAAATGAGCCAGTTACTATTTTAGATAATGTATTTCATTTGAAAAACATCAAGGAAAAGTCAAATAGTCAAATGGCTTACGTAAATAATCCAAATATAGAGACAAAAAAAATAGAAAAAGAACCGGAAGTGTACATATATAATACCCATCAATCAGAGACTTATCAAGGTGGACCACTAGAAGGTTATAACATAACCCCAGGAGTGATGATGGCATCTTATATACTGCAAAATAAACTTGCAGAAGTTGACGTAAAATCGTTAGTTATGGAGCAAAACCTAATAGATTATATGAACATAAACAATATGAATCATGCAAAAAGTTATATAGCGTCTAGAAAATTTTTAGAAGAAGCGATAAATAACAATAACTTTAAATTGATATTAGACATTCATAGAGATTCAGTTCCAAAAGACAAATCCACAGTAATAATAAACAACAAACCATGTGCTAAAATACTATTTGTAATTGGTGAGGAATATGATACATACCAAGAAAATTTAAAAACAACAAATAGACTAAACGGTAAAATTAGTGAAAAATACCCAGACCTTACAAGAGGAATAATTACAAAAGGAGGATCAGGAAGTAATGGCATATACAATCAAGATTTAAACCCAAATATAACCCTAATAGAAATAGGTGCAGATGAAAACACAATAGATGAAGTTTTAAACACCATAGAATTGATCGCACCAATAATAGGAGATTATGTAAATGGAAGATAAATTCAATACAATATTTAAACATTTTATAATCGTTAGTTTCATAATATTCACCGCACTATACATATCTCAAGCATCAGGGTATTATGAATATAAAAACAAAAAAAAAGTTGCTTTAACAAATCAGCAGATAAAACAATTTGAAAAGGACGTAAGTGAAGGAAAAAAAGTCAATATTAAAAAGTACACAGAAATTAACAATAAAAACTATCAAAATAAAATGTCTAAAACAGGACTATCAATATCCTCTATATCAGAAAAAATAATCCAAAAGATAATAAATGAAACTTTTAAAATTTTATCGAAAGTTATGGGAGAATAGAACAAAATGTGTTATTATATATACGTGAGAGATAAAAAGAAAGCAGTGATGAAAGTGAAGTTGAT
Organism: Bacilli bacterium; assembly: GCA_017511945.1. Taxonomy (GTDB): domain Bacteria; phylum Bacillota_I; class Bacilli_A; order RF39; family UBA660; genus Coprosoma. The sequence continues at coordinate 20,368 of JAFWHR010000022.1, forward strand.
AATAGGAAGTCACGTATCATATACAAAAGATGAGGGACTGGTTGGAAGTGTTAAAGAGGCATTAAGTTATAATTCAAATACATTTATGTTTTATACAGGAGCTCCACAAAATACATTCAGAGCAAACATAGATATAGATAAAACAAACAAGGCAAAAAAACTCATGAAAGAAAATGGGATAGATATCAAAAATGTCATAATCCACGCACCATATATAATCAATCTGGCAAATGATAAGGATATAGATAAATACAAATTTACCATAAACTTTTTAAAACAAGAAGTCGAAAGAGCTAAAGTGTTTGGAATTGATAAGATAGTACTTCACCCAGGAAGTCATGTTGGACTAGGTGAAGAAAAAGCTATCAAAAACATCTCTAGAGGATTAAATGAAGTATTAAAAGATGAAGGGCCAATAATATGCCTAGAAACTATGGCTGGAAAAGGGACAGAAGTTGGAAAGACATTTAAACAAATCAAAAGTATAATAGATAACGTAGATAACAAAGATAGAGTAATGGTGTGTCTAGATACATGTCATTTAAATGATGCAGGTTATGACATGAGCAAATTTGATGAAGTTTTAGATGAATTTGATAAAATTATAGGTATAAAAAAAATAGGATGTATTCACATCAACGATAGTAAAAATGAAATTAATTCTCACAAAGATAGACATGAAAACATAGGAAAAGGTAAGTTAGGCTTTAATACATTAATAAACATAATATATGATGAAAAACTTAAAGAAATACCAAAAATATTAGAAACTCCATATGTGAGTATAGATGGCGGAAAAGATAGAACATATCCTCCATACAAATTTGAAATCCAAATGATAAGAAAAAAAGAGTTTAATGATTCATTATATGAAGATATAAGAAATTATTATAGATAACTCTTATATTTTTCTTTATAGTAGTAAAATAATTTTTCTATTTCAAAAGCTTTATCACCCAATTTACATTTCATATCATTTATAATTGGACAAGGATCATCATAAAGCAAATCCTCCCAATTATTTTTTAGGTATGTTTTTAATACATTTGCCTCATCTAAAGATAAATAAATGTCATTTTCTTCTCCAAATTTTACTATATCATGAACATTAATTTTATTAATGTAATTTTTAATAATAAATCTCATAAAAGCCCCCTTAAACTAATTATATGAAAAAGAGAAAGTAGAGGTGATAAAAGTATGAAAAAAAATCCAAAATTAAAACTTAAAACATCTAAACTGAGTTACAAGACAAAACATCCAAAAAAAAGAATTCCAAAAAAGAAATATAAGAGAAAAAAACAGACTCACAATACCAACTACAGCATATATAAAGAAAGTAAAGACATAAAAGGCGAAATTGAAAAGAGATATAATATTCTAACGTTTTTCATAATATTATTGCTACTTATACTTTTAATCGCCCTATTTACAATTCAAATAATTCATAAAGAAAAATATAAAAAGGAACTTAAGACATTAACTAAAAAGATAGTATATGGTCCTTCTGCTCCTAGAGGAAGAATATATGATAGAAACGGAAAACTATTAGTAGATAATAAACCTTTAAAAATCATATACTATAAAAAGCCATCTAAAGTAACAGTAAAACAAGAAGTCGATATAGCATATAGACTCGCTGATATGTTAGAAATTGAAAATAAATTAAAAGACTACGATTTAAAAATATTTTGGATGAGAAATAATAAACAGCAGGCAAAGAAAAAGATAACAAAAGATGAGTGGAAAAAACTAGAGGAGAGAAAACTAACCGTAGACGATATAGAAGATATGCAGTTAGAGAGAATAACAGAAGAAGATCTATCAATATATTCTGAACATGACAGAAAAGCAGCTTACATATATACTTTAATGAACACAGGATATTCATATGCTGAAAAAGTTATTAAGAACAAAGATGTTAAAGATGAAGAGTACGCTTTAATATCAGAAAACTTATCCAAATTAAAAGGAGTTAATACAAAACTAGATTGGGAAAGAACATATCCATATGGAGATACATTTAAAACACTTCTAGGAACAGTTTCAACAAGTAAATCAGGAATACCAAAGGAATTGAAAGATCACTATTTAGATAAAGGATATTCTATGGACGATAGAGTAGGAATAAGTTATATAGAGTATCAATATGAAGATTTACTAAAAGGTAAAAAGAACAAATATGAAGTTCTATCAGATGGATCATATAAACTGATAAAAGAAGGCTCTAGAGGAACCGATATAGTTCTATCTATAGATATAGACCTTCAAAAAGAGGTAGACCAAATCCTATCAGAAGAAGTATTAAATACTAAATTAGAGGCCAACACAGAATACTATAACCGCTCATTTGTCGTAATTACAAATCCTAAAACAGGAGAGGTACTAGCAGTTAGTGGAAAACAGTTAAAAGAAGATAATGGTCAGATGAAAACAGCAGACTACACTCCAGGAGCGTTAACCTCACCAGTTGTTCCAGGATCAGTAATTAAAGGAGCATCACAAATAGTAGGATATAATACAGGCGCACTAAAACCAGGTGAAGTGAGATACGATACATGTGTAAAAATACAAGCAACCCCAATAAAGTGTTCTTGGAAACCACTAGGAAGACTAGATGACATCAGCGCAATTGCATACTCATCAAACACATATCAGTACTTTACAGCCATAAAAGTTGGCAAAGGAAACTATCAATACGATAGACCACTTTCAATTGATAAAGAAGCTTTTAACACATACAGAAACACATTTAATGAATTTGGCTTAGGAGTAAAGACGGAGATAGATCTTCCAAATGAGAGTACAGGATATAAGGGAACAGATACATCACCAGGTCATCTATTAGACTTTGCTATAGGTCAGTATGATAACTATACCCCAATGGGCCTTGCCCAGTATATAAGTACAATTGCAAACTCTGGAAAGAGGATGAAACTAAATCTATTTAAGCATGCCCTCGGTGAGACAGAAGATAAAAACGTAAAAGAATTAAATCAAGTAAACACATCACCAGAGTATATGGAAAGAGTTAAAGAAGGATTTAAAGCAGTACTTTCATATGGTACCGGAGTAGGTTATATAGATATGAACTACCGTCCTGCAGGAAAAACAGGAACATCACAGAGTTTTGTCGATACAAATGGAGATGGAAAAGTTGATACAGAGACGATCTCAACTACTTTTGCCGCATATGCACCTTACGAAGATCCAAGAGTAACGTTTACTATAATCTCACCAGATGTATCACATAATAATGGATTTACTACACATCAATCCAATATAAATTCGAGAATTGCAAATAGAGTTTCACAAAAATACTTTGAAATTTATAAATAATGTGTTAAAATATATATAGAAATCTGAAAAAGGAGGAAGAACTATGGCAAAAAAAGGAGAAGCAAGAGAGAATATAACATTAGTTTGCTCAGTTTGTAAAAATGAAAACTACAGAGTAGAAAAGAATAAAAGAAATACTCCAGAACGTTTAAAATTAAATAAATATTGTCCTAAGTGTCAAAAACATCAACAGCACACAGAGAAAAAGTAGGAGGTTAGAAAATGATTAATATAAATGATATTAAAAATGGTATGACAATAATAATTGATGGAAATATATTTCTTATTCAAGAATTTCAACATGTCAAACCAGGTAAAGGCCCTGCTTTTGTAAGAATAAAACTTAAAAATTTACGTACAGGTTCAACCATTGAGAATACTTTCAACACTAATATAAAGTTTGAAAAAGCTTTAGTTGAGAAGAAACCGATGCAGTATTTATATGGATCAGCTGATAAATATAACTTTATGAATATGGAATCATATGAACAGATAGAACTAACTAAAGATCAACTTGGAGATGATTCTAAATATCTTAAAGAAGGATTAGATTTGGATGTAACATTTTATAAAGGAGAGGTACTAGGCATAACTCTACCAGAAAAAATAGAATATGGGATTGCTCATACCGAACCAGGAGTAAAAGGAAATACTGCAACAAGTGCAACTAAAGATGCTACTTTAGAAAATGGACTTACGATAAAAGTACCATTGTTCATAAATGAAAATGATAGAGTAGTAGTATCTACTAAAGATGGTAAATACAATTCAAGGGCATAATAATTAAAAGGATAAAGAGGTGGAAAAAATGTTAGAAAAAGAGAGATTTTTAGCTATTAAAAAACTTGCTAGAGATATTAGAAAAGATAATAAAAAGAGATTTGAAGAGTTTGAAGATGTTCCCGTTGAAATTGCTATAAGAGATAAAAATGATTTTATCGAATCAATTATTAATAATATGGCCAGTGCGTTCAGTGAAGGAGAGCAAGGAAAAGAAGAAAAACAGATTTTCAGAGCCAATATATTAATTCCAGATGATGATGAATTCTTTGATACTTATTCTAAAGATAAAAACATTAGAAACCTAATGAATAAATATTCAGTAAATATCGAAGACATAATGAGTAAAATTACCGAATTAAACATCTACGGAAAATATATAGATGAATCTGATGACGTAGTTGATGAAATTGTAAGTATCTCTCCAAAAGAGGCAGAAGATCTTCTTGATGAGATAGATAGTCTATCCAATACACTTACAAATTTAGATTTAAATTTAAAAGAATATGATGATTTAAAAGATGAAACATCTAAGTTTAAATATGACGAATTAAAAGATGAAAACCCTAAATTTATAAGTTCTAAAGTAAATGACAAACCTAAAGAAGAGTTAAAACAAGAAAACGAAGAACCTGTTGAAGAATCATTTGACAAAGATGATGATTTCTTAGGTGAATCATTTGATAATATTAATAGCGCAATTTCAGGATTTGTAAGTGATTATAACAGCTTAAAAGAAGAGTTAAAACAGAATACTAAATACATCTCATCACTAGAAAAGAATGTAAAAAATCTAACTGATGAAAAGAGCAAAATTAAAAATGAAACGACAAAATTAAAGACTGAAATAAGATCTTTAAAATCAGATAATTCTGGATTGAAAAATGAAAACTCTGAATTAAAAAATAAAAATTCTGAATTAGAAAATGAAAATTCAAAATTGAATAAGCGTACAAAAGCACTAGAGGAAAAACTATATAAAAGTATGGAACTTCTTAAAAAAGTTTATACAGGAATTAAAGACTAGTATTATCTAGTTTTTTTAATTTCTTATAAAAAAAGGAAATTACCTCGTTTACATCGAATGTTATATATAGAAGATACTTTTTAAGTATTTTCAAAATATATAGAAAGGACCGATGTAAAATGAAAACTTATAGTATAGCAGTAGATGAAATTATTAGAGAGTTAGAGGAAAAAGGAGAAGTTATAAATGCTTTAAATGATAGAGTATTTAAAAGTTTGTTTACAGATGATAATATGAGAGGAATATTATCATACATAATATCTTATGTAACTGAGATAGATAAAGATTACATCTATGAGAATATGTATGTTACAGAATCATATGAAAGTGTACATAACATAAAAGAAAGAGAAAATACTCACGATCTAAAAGTAGAAGTTGGAAGTAATGTGATTACTTTAGAGATGAATCAGTTTAACGATAGAGAAACTAGATTTAGAAACTCCGCTCACTTCCATGAGTCTATAATTAAGAAGTTAGAAAAAGCAAAGAAAAAAGAAGATATAGGAAGAGTAATACAAATATCGTTTGATGGAAAAGTAGGTTATTCATCTGATTTAATATCCAGTATAATGATGATGGACCTAAAGCGTCACATAATAGACTCGTCAGAGGAAAACTTCATAAAATATAAAATAAATCTTTCAAAACTTAGAAAAATAGATTATAATGTAAGTAAACTTTCGAGATTTGAGAGGATACTACTTATAATGATGGAAAATAAAAAAAGAAAACTTAAAAGTCTCGCAAAAGGAGATAAGGAGTTAGAGACTATGGTAAAGAAAGTAGAAGATATGTCAAAAGACCCTAATATGGTAAGATACATAAACGATGAGAACTTAAAAAGAATAGCCTATGAGATGGATATGGAAGAGTCAAATAAAAAGGGTCATGAAACTGGAGCACATGAAAAACAAAGAGAAATAGTTAAAAATATGTTAGAAAAAAACGTAGATATTAAAGATATCGCGTGCTATACAGGTCTAGAAGAAGAGGAAGTATTAAAAATAAAAGGACAATATTGACTATTTTAAGATTAGATATTATTCTAGTCTTTTTAAATGTAAAAAAAGCCTATAAAGGCTAAAGTTACATAACTTGAAAATTGTTTGGACTGTAGTTAGTATTATAATTTGAACTGCCAACAATGCCTTCAAGTCTATTTACTCTCTGTTCAAGAGAGTTTATTTGATTAGTTAAACTTCCTAAATCACCTGTTCCATAATTATTCTGCATATTTGGAATAGATCCCATAAACGGCATTTGACCTCCCATCATTGGTCCCATTTGAAAACTTGGCATCATACCAGGATATACATTCATATTACACTCACGTTCTTTTTTCATAAAAAACCCCTTTCTCTTAGTCTAATTAATTATATGCAATTTAAATAAAATAGTGTATAATCAAAAAGGAGGGAACTTATGAGACTTAGAAAAGTAGCAAACGCTAAGCAGATTATAGAATCGTCGACATATGTAATTAATAATCCAAAAGACTATAAAGGAAAATACAAAACACTATTTAATAATGAAAATGAAATCCATATAGAAATAGGTATGGGTAAAGGTGATTTCATAATAGAAATGGCCAAGCATAATAAAAATATTAACTTTATAGGCATTGAAATGTATGATAGCGTACTAGTAAGAGCTGTCCAAAAATTAGAAAATCAGACATTAGAAAATTTGAAACTTATCAGATTTGATGCGACATATATTGAAGATATATTTGATAGAGAAATAGATCAGATATATTTAAACTTTTCTGATCCATGGCCTAAAAATAGATGTAAAAAAAGAAGACTAACAAGTAAAATCTTTTTAAAAAGATATGACAAAATATTTAAAAACAATTGCCATATAATTCAAAAGACAGATAATAGAAAACTGTTTGAATTTTCACTAATATCATACATAGAATACGATTATAAAATAAAGGATATATCTTTAAACCTACACGAAGATGAAAAAGAAATCATTATGAGTGAATATGAAAAAAGATTTGTAAAAATGAACCTTCCAATATACATGGTAGAGGTATACAAAACTTTACATGTAAAGTAGAGATAAAACTATAAAAAAATCCAAATCTCTGATATAATCTAAAGTAAGCGGGTGTATATATGAAAAAGAAATGCATACTACCATTACTACTATTACTTCTAACAGGCTGTACAGTAGTTAGAATTAATACATCTAGTATAGACAACATAATAAGTGTCATACTGTCGAAAGAAGGGAAATTATATAACCGTGTGGGCAGGGGATATAAATACTATGTACCAAGAGGAGTTACATATATAGATACCTCTGGCTCTAATGATAAATTGTATTCAAACGGGGTATATTATTATTTGTATTTAGATAAGATAAGTTACTACTATAAAAAAGTAGAAAAATTTAAAGAAGCTTCTTCAAAATACTATTCAAAAAAAATAGATAGTAAAGGTAAAAAAGGATATTTAGAAATTACTAAAAAAGACAACCTCTATTTTATAGAATTTGTATACAACTATGCTAAAATAGAGACCTTAGTAAAAGAAAAAGATATAACGAATGCAGTTTTAAACTCATCGTACATTTTATCGACAATAAAATACAACAAGAGTATTGTAAAATTATCATTAGAGGAAAATTTTTTAAAAAATAAAGAGGAGATTTATGAAAAGTATTCTCACAAAAACGTGAATGAGGATAGCTTTCTAAAATATGAAGAAAAGTAGAGGTGTTATTAGATGGGATTATTAGATAAAGTTAAAAATCTATTTACAGAAGAAGTTGAAGTAGAAGTTGAAGAGACAAAACCTAAAGTAAAACATAAAAAAGAAAAGAAAAAGAAAGAAGAACCAATTCAAAAAGAAGTTATCAAAGTAGAAATACCTGCACCAGAGGAAACAGAGACGACTACAAGACAAACTAGAAGTGAGTTAAACACATATGAAGAGATGACGAGAGAAGAACCTAGAGAAGATGACTATAAATTTCCATTCTTCGATGATGATGATTTTGATGTAGTTAAACCCGAAGAAAAACCAAAAGAAGAAAAGAAAGATTATTACAAAGAAGTTTACAATCCACCAAAAGAGGAGAAAAAAGTCTTTAAACCATCACCAATTATCTCACCGGTTTATGGATTTTTAGACAAAGATTATCAAAAAGAAGAAATTGTAAGTAAAAGATCAGATAGACAGAGAAGAGCAACAGTTGACGAGTTAAGAGATAAAGCATATGGTTCATTAGAATCAGATATTGAAACGACCCTATTTGGTGCGCAAAGAGTGACATTTGATGATGAAGATACAAAAGATTTAAGTAATGTAGATAAAGAGTTAGATAAAATAGAAAAGGATATAACTCCAAAAATAGAAAAACCACGTCATAAAAAAGAAGAAGATGATTTAACAGATTTATTAGAAGCAGAAATGGCAAAACCAGAAAAAGAAGAAAAGAAAAAGAAATCGAGAAAAATAAGTGACAAAGAACTATTTAATCTTATAGATTCGATGTACGAAGGGGAGATAAAATGATAAATACTTCTGAATTATTTCAAGTTACATTTTATATAATGTTAATAGTACTAGTAGTTGCTTTAATAGTTTTAGTAATAGAAGCTATAAAGACATTAAATAAGGTAAATGGTCTTTTAGATGATATTACTAATAAATCAAAACAACTGGATGGTGTATTTAATATTATCGATGGAGCAACTAGTGCTGTAAATAATTTTAGTGATAGTATAGTAGGTGCAATTACAAATACACTTACAAAAATAATAAAAAGAAAGAGGGATAAAGATGAGTAAAAAAGGATATGGGAAATTTGTATTAGGAGCTCTAGTTGGAGTTACTGCAGGGCTATTATTCGCCCCTAAAAAAGGATCTGAAACTAGAGAAGATTTAAAAAAATCAATAGATGAATTAATAAAAAATGTAAGATCACTTGATAAAGATGAAGTAAAAGAGACAGTTTTAAATAAAATTGAAGAGATAAAAGAGGGAATTAAAGCATTAGACAAAGAGACAGTTTTAGAAGAGGCAAAAAGACAATCAGAGAAACTTAAAGATGCTGCATCAGAACTGTTAGAATATGCCAAAGAAAAGGGAACACCAATAATCGAAAAAGCAGTTAAAGATGTAAAGAAAAAAGTTATAGAAGTGTCTAAAGAAGTTATTAAAAGATTAGAAGAAGAATAGTCACATAATGTGATTATTTTTCTGTCATAGGAGAATTATATGGATTTATGGGAATATGAAAAACAGTTAAATAAGAAAGGATATAATTATATTGGAGGATGTGATGAAGCCGGAAGAGGGCCATTATATGGTCCTGTGGTTGCCGCATGTGTATGCCTTCCAAAAGACTTTAAATTAGATGGACTTACTGATTCTAAAAAACTCACAGAAAAGAAAAGAGAACAATTTTATGATATATTAATTGACCAAGTAGTATATGCGATAGGTATAGTCTCACCAGAAGAAATAGATGAGATAAACATTTATGAAGCAAGTAGAAAAGCCATGAAAATAGCCATAGAAAAAGTGAGAAAAAAGATAAAACTGGACTATGTAATAACCGATGCAATGCCAATTGATTTAGACATTCCAGTACTTCCTATAATTAAAGGAGACTCTAAATCAATTACCATAGCTGCATCAAGCGTAATAGCTAAAGTTACAAGAGATAGAATGCTCTACGAAATTGATAGAAAATACCCTGAATATGGTTTTAAGAATCACAAAGGATATCCTACAAAAAAGCATATAGAAAATATAAACAAATATGGACTAATTAAGGGTTATAGAAAAACGTATGGACCTATAAAAAAATACATAGAAGAAGGAAAATGTTAACTGCAAAAAAAAATATAGTTAAAAATGTTTAAAATCATGTTATAATTATGATAGGAGGTCTTAAAGATATGTCATTTGAAGGAACAGGAAAGTATTTTTGGATGTTATTTTTGTTTTATTGCATTATTGTTTTAACAGTAAAAATATGCCTTTCTAATATATTTAAAAAAGCAGGTGAGAAAGGATGGAAAGCATTTATTCCATTTTATAATAGATTAGTTTTAGTAAACATCTTAGATTTAAAAAAATCAGTTTTTTATAAAACTCTAATACCTGTTGCTAATCTATACTATTATTACGTCATAATTGGAAGAATGTTAGAAGTTTTTGAAATGAATAAAAAAGATGCTATTTTTTATCTTTTAGTTCCAATGTACAAATTTCCTGAATTAGTATTTAGAAACCCTAGTTATAAACTTCACATGTATGATGAGACAGAGAAATTCTTCCACAATGAAAAATCACTTTTTGAAAAAGAGCCAGTTAAAGAAATACCAGTTAGTGAACTAAACCAAGCTCAAAACGTAAATGCCCCTCAAATGTCAATAGAAAATACCGATCCTAATAAAGTGATAATAGATCCATCCGGTTATAACCAGTTAGGTCAAATAGATGATGAGATGTCTCAAAAACCTATTTCTCAATCAGTCTTTACAAATAGTTTACTAGAGCCAGATGAGAGAAAAGAGACTGTAATAGAAGCTAAAAAACAAGAAGTTAAGGAAGATGTTAATCCTATAATATCTGAAACAGGAAGACCTAAAGTTTGTCCTAGATGTGGAACAAAATTAGAGAGTACTGCCAACGTTTGTTTCTTCTGCGGAACACATATTCCTTGACAGTATACATTAAGATGTATTATAATACCCTAAAAGCGATGAGGTAAGAGGAGTAGATGGATAAGAAGTTTAAAGAGAATCAGTATTTGGTGTGAACTGATAACTTTTTACCACCGAAGGTAGCTTACGTTAGCTTTCTTTCTGAAAATAAGTAAGAAAGAACGGAATATGCAAGAACGTTATAACTTGTTAGAGATATGAGTTAAATAACTCATAAATTAAGGTGGTACCACGTTCTATAAAACGTCCTTATTAAAGGATGTTTTTTTAATTGAAAGGAAGATGAAAATGTTAGAAAAAAAATACAACCATTTAGAAGTAGAAAAAGATAAATATGAAAGATGGAAAGAAAAAGGATATTTTAAAAGTGGAGATAAAACCAAAAAGCCCTTTACCATAGTATGTCCTCCACCAAACGTTACCGGTGTTCTTCACATAGGTCATGCTTGGGATATGTCAATTCAAGATACCTTAATAAGGTATAAAAGAATGAAAGGATATGACGCCTTGTGGCTTCCAGGAATGGACCATGCAGCCATCGCAACTGAGGCTAAAGTTGTTAAAAGATTAAAAGAAAATGGAAAAGAAAAAAAAGATATATCAAGAGAAAAATTTTTAGAAGAGTGTTGGAAGTGGACAAATGAACACGCTGGAATAATAAGAAATCAGTGGGGTAAATTAGGATTATCTTTAGATTATTCAAAAGAGAGATTTACCCTAGATGAAGGATTAAGTAAAGCTGTAAAAAAGACATTTATAGATATGTATAACGAAGGACTTATCTATAAAGGAGAGAGGATAATTAACTGGGATCCAGAAGCTAAGACAGCTCTATCTACAGAAGAGGTAATTTACAAAGATATAGAAAGTGCATTTTATCATTTAAAATACATAATTGATGGAACAGATGAATATTTAGATGTTGCAACCACAAGACCAGAGACGTTATTCGGAGATACCGCTGTTGCTGTAAATCCAAATGATGAGAGATATAAAAAGTTTATAAATAAAAAAGTAATATTGCCACTAGTAAACAAAAAAATACCTATAATAGAAGATGAGCACGCCGATCCAGAATTTGGAACAGGATGCGTTAAAATAACACCTGCCCATGATCCAAATGACTATGAAGTAGGTCTAAGACATAACCTAGATAAAGTAGTAATCATGGATAAAAGTGCAGTTATGAATGAAAATGCAGGAAAGTATAAAGGATTAAGTAGAGAAAAAGCAAGAGAAGAAGTATTAAAAGACTTAGAAAAAGAAAGACTCTTATTAAAAGTAGAACCAATAGTTCACTCAGTTGGTCACTCAGAAAGAACAGGAGTTATGGTAGAACCATACTTATCAAAACAGTGGTTTGTCAAAATGAGACCACTTGCCGATAGAGTACTAGAAGTTCAAAAAGATAAAGATTTAAAAGTTAACTTCGTTCCAGAAAGATATGAAAAGATTATGAACCACTGGATGGAGATAACATATGATTGGTGCATATCAAGACAACTATATTGGGGCCATAGAATACCTGCATATTACAAAGATGATCAAATATACGTTGGAGAAAAAAGTCCAGGAGAAGGATGGATTCAAGATGAAGACGTTTTAGATACTTGGTTCTCCTCAGCTCTTTGGCCATTTGCTACATTAGGCTGGCCAGAATCTACAGATTTACTAAAGAGACATTTTCCAAATGACGTATTAGTTACAGGATACGACATAATTCCATTTTGGGTAAATAGAATGACATTCCAAAGCTTGCACCTATTAGACTCAAGACCATTTAAACACTGTCTAATTCACGGTCTTATTAGAGACAAAGAGGGAAGAAAAATGAGTAAATCACTTGGTAATGGAGTAGATCCGATGGACGTAATAGATAAATACGGTGCAGACTCACTCAGATATTTCCTACTTTCCTCATCTGCTCCAGGAACAGACTTGAGATATGACGAAGAAAAAGTTAAATCAGCTTGGAATTTTATTAATAAACTTTGGAATGCATCCAGATATACCCTTATGAATATCGATGAATTAAAAGTAAACAAATATAATAAAGATAGTTTAAATTTAATTGATAAATGGATACTTACAGAAAAAAATAGGATGATTAAAACAGTTACTAATAACATGAATAAATACAATTTCCATACAGCCGCAAAAGAAATATATGACTTCACTTGGTCTAAATTCTGTGATTGGTATATTGAACTATCTAAAAAAGACAAAAGTGAAAATACTAAAATTGTCCTATTAGATATTCTTACAACTGTACTAAAAATGCTTCATCCATTTATGCCATACGTAACTGAAGAAATTTATCAAAAATTACCAATTAAAGATAGAGAGTCAATCATGATATCAGATTATCCAAAATACGATAAAGATGAGATATTTTTAAATGAAAAAGAAAAAGTAGATAAAATGATAGAAGATATTAAAGGCATAAGAACTCTAAAACTTAACAACAATATTAAAAAAGATGCATTAGTTAAAATAAACTGTCTTCCAGAATATTTCAGTATATACTCATCATCTTTAAAAATCAGTGAAGAAAATATGACAACGGAAAAAATAGATTTAAAAAGTGTAAACTATAAGTCAAGTATGATAGATATAACATATTACTTTAAAGCAGAAGAAATAGACAAATCTCTAATTCAAAAGGAGATAAAAGAACTTAAAAACTCTATTGAAAGAAGAGAAAAACTGCTTTCAAATAAAAACTATACTTCTAAAGCACCTAAACAGATAGTAGATTCAGAAAAGAAAAAATTAAAAGAAGAAAAAGAAAAACTAAAACTTTTAGAAAAATGATTAAACAAACATATTGATTTATAAAAAAAAATGTGATATATTTATTTTAAGATAAGGGGCAAGGAGGTGAATGAAAGTGAAACAAAACAGAAAAGGTTTTACTTTAATAGAGTTATTAGCCGTAATAGTAATACTTGCAATTATAGCTTTAATAGCGACCCCAATTATTTTAAATGTAATTAACGATTCTAGAAGAAAGGCGGCAATTGACAGTACCTACTCTGTTATAGATGCAGTTAAACTTGCCTATACTCAAAATCAGTTAGATGAATCTCCCGTCGATACAACAACTACAGTTTGTTTTGGTTCAACTAGTGGGGAAGGATGTAGTAAGGAAGTAATTGGAACTAGAAAAGTAACTACAAGTGGAAATAAAGCAAGTTCTGGAAAGATAACTATCTATCCATCTACAGTTGGAAGTACAAGCGCAGGAACAGTTATTGTTGAAGATTTGGTATTTGGTTCATACCACTGTAATACTTATAATAATTCTGGATCATCAGACCATGCAAAAGTGTGCTGCAGCATAAAAGCAAATTGTGATAAAGATGAAAATGAAAATTAATAGTATATGAAAATATGCTATTTTTTCTTGTTATAAACATTTAAATATGTTATTATCAATATAGAGGCTGGTTAAATGAAATTTGTAGACACATTAAAAAATAGAAGAATGATAGAAGTATTCTTAGTAGTAGTATCCATATCAATTATATGCGTTATATTGTTTCCTGCACTTATAAAGATATTTAATTATTCACTTAAATCTTCAGCTGAAGATAATACAGATTCAGCACTTCATTTTACAAAACAGTTATATGCAACCTTAAGCATATATGATGACGTTCCACTACCTTTTAGAGTAGAGTTTAAAGAAGATGGATATACTATATATAGTAATAATATAGAATATAAACCTACAACACCATTGACAGTTGAATCTAAAAGAAAACTTCCAAAAACAGGAATAGTAGAGATAGATATTAATGGAATGGTCACTGCTAAAGAAATTAAATTTAAACTAGGTAATTATGTATGCAGTCAATTTGACGGAAGTAAACCATTATGTGTTAAACAGCAAAACAGTTTGTAATATAACTGTTTTTTCTGTATAATTAAAGCAGGTGATAACATGAAAAACATCAGAAATTTTTCCATAATCGCGCATATAGATCACGGTAAAAGTACAATAGCAGATAGAATACTAGAACTAACAGGTGCGATAACACAAAGAGAAAGTAAAGAGCAACTTTTAGATAGTATGGATTTAGAAAGAGAGAGAGGAATAACGATAAAACTAAACGCAGTACAGTTAAAATATAAATACAACAATGAAGAGTATATTCTTCACTTAATAGACACCCCTGGACACGTAGACTTTTCATATGAAGTATCTAGAAGTCTTGCCGCCTGTGAGGGAGCTGTATTAGTTGTTGATGCTGCTCAGGGAATAGAAGCGCAGACGCTCGCTAACGTCTATCTGGCCTTAGAAAACGATCTAACCATAATTCCAGTAATCAATAAAATAGATCTTCCAAATGCAGACGTTCCAAAAGTAAAAAGGGAACTTATAGAAACTTTAGGATTTGATGAAGATGAGATAATACTTACAAGTGCGAAGACGGGTGAGGGAATAAAACAGTTAATAGAGACAATTATAAAAAAAATTCCATCTCCAAAAGGAGATGAAAACAAACCTCTAAAAGCATTAGTTTTTGATAGTATATTTGACTCATACAGAGGAGTTGTAACCCTAGTCAGAATAGTAGATGGAAAAATAAGTGTCAAAGATAAGATAAAACTGATGGAGACAAATGCAGTTCACGATGTAACTGAAGTAGGTATATATACTCCAAAAGAAGTCCAAAAGAACACTCTAAAAGCAGGAGAAGTAGGTTATATATGTGGAAGTATAAAATCAGTAGAAGACATAAAAGTTGGCGATACAATTACAAACATAAAAAATCCTGCTAAAGAAAAACTTCCAGGATATAAACCCATGAAACCGATGGTATTTTGTGGAATTTATCCGATAGAATCAAATAAATATCCGATGTTAAGAGAAGCCTTAGAGAAACTAAAACTAAATGACGCCTCATTAGAATTTACCCCCGAGACGTCAAAAGCATTAGGATTTGGATTTAGATGTGGTTTTTTAGGACTCCTGCACATGGAGATAATTGAGGAAAGAATAGAAAGAGAATTTAAAATAGATATAATTGCCACAAGTCCATCAGTTATTTACAAAATAACAAAAACAGATGGAAGTATATTAAATATCGACAGCCCATCTAAATTTCCAGACAGACAGAAAATATTAAAAATAGAAGAGCCATACATAAAGACAAATATCTATGTACCATCTGAGTATATAGGACCAATTATGGAACTATGTCAAAACAAAAGGGGAACGTATATAGACATAGAATACATTACTAAAGATAGAGTTAATATTCACTATGAAATACCATTATCTGAAATTGTATATGACTTTTTTGATAGACTAAAAGGTGCGACTAGAGGATATGCTTCATTCGACTATGACTTAATAGGATATAAAGAGAGTAATCTAGTTAAGATGGATATCTTACTAAACGGAAGTGTGGTTGATGCATTAAGCATGATAGTTCATAAAGACTTTGCCTATAAAAGAGGAAAAAGTATAACAGAATCACTAAAAAAACTAATACCAAGGCAGATGTTTGAAGTTCCAATTCAAGCCACTATTGGAACTAAGGTAATCGCAAGAACAGATATAAAAGCTTTAAGAAAAAATGTTCTAGCAAAGTGCTACGGAGGAGATATAACAAGAAAGAGAAAACTTCTAGAAAAGCAAAAAGCTGGAAAGAAGAGAATGAAAATGGTTGGTAATGTTGAAGTTCCACAGGAGGCATTTCTAGCAGTACTTAAAATGGAGGATGAACAAAAGTGAAGTACGAAAAAAATTTCATCATACTAGTAGTAGATAAAATAGGAAAAATAATATGAGTATTTACATACACATACCCTTCTGCACAAAAATATGCACATACTGTGACTTTCCAAAAGTTACAAAAAATAGTTGTTGGATAGATGAGTATTTGGATAGTTTAGAAAATGAAATAAAAATCAACTATAAAGGAGAAGAAATAGATACCCTATACATCGGTGGTGGAACTCCAACTTGTTTAAATTTAAGACAATTAAAAAGATTGTTTAACATAATTAAAATGTTTAAACTAGATGAAAATGCAGAAATTACAATTGAGGCAAACAGTGAAGATTTAACTTTAGAAAAAATAGAATTAATTAAAAAAAACGTAAATAGACTGAGTATAGGTATTCAAACATTTGATAAAAATATACTAAAAAAGCTAAATAGATCTTTAAATGTTCAAAATGTTATAAGCGCATCTAAACATATAGATAATATAAATTTAGATTTGATGTATGCATATCCAAATCAAACCTTAGAAGATTTAAAAAAAGATTTAGATATAATTACACAGTTAAATCCATTACATATATCTACATATAGTCTAATAGTTGAACCAAATACAGTTATGTATATAAAAAAAACAGAAAACATTGATGAAGATACCGATAGAAAAATGTTTGATTACATAGATAAATATTTAAAAGAAAAAGGCTATATCCATTATGAAATAAGCAATTATGCAAAAAAAGGATATGAATCAAAACATAATCTTACATATTGGAACAACGAACAGTACTATGGATTTGGCCTCGGTGCATCTGGATATGTAGATGGTGTAAGATATGAAAATTCAAGAAGTTTAACTGAGTATTTAAAAAAAATATATAAAAAAAGTACCAATACACTGAATATAGATGAAAAACTTCAAAATGAATTTATATTAGGATTTAGGAAATTAAAAGGGATAAACAAAAAAGCGTTTAAAGATAAATATGATGTAGATATAAAAAGTATAAATGAAATAAAAAAGCTACTAGATAAAAAGATATTAAAAGAAGATAGTGAAAATGTATTTATAGACGAAAAATACATATACATATCCAATGAAATTTTAATTAAATTTATAGATTTAACTTTACCCAAACAAAAGCTTGTGGTATAGTGTAGTAAAAGAGGTGACGATAGATGAAAGAAGAGACTTTTAAAAGAGAACTTTCATACATAAAAAAAGAAAAATACAGAGAAAATGCAAAAATACTCATAAATAGTTTACCAGATTATTTTTTCAAAGTTGCTGCATCATCCACAGGTAAATATCATCCGTCCTTCGCACTTGGAGAAGGAGGACTTGTAAGACATACTAAAGTAGCTGTAAAATTGGCAAAAGAGATATCAGAAAACAATTCTATAGGTTATATTTTTACAGATGATGAAAAAGATCTAATGATTATATCTTTAATTATGCATGACGGATTAAAACATGGAATTAAAGAAGAAAAATATACGAGATTTGATCATCCGATTTTAATGGCGAGTCATATCAAAGATATGAAGGATAGATTAACACTTTCACAAGATGAAATAGAATTTATCTCAGATAGTATTGCTTCGCACATGGGACAGTGGAATACGAATCCATATAGTGATGTAGTGCTTCCACTTCCTAAAAACAAATATCAAAAATTTGTTCACATGTGTGACTATCTTGCCAGCAGAAAATTCATAGATGTAAAATTTAATGGTAATGACATAACAGATTAGGAGGAGTGATTATATGTCAAAATGGGATAGAGAATATCTAAAACTGTGTAAAAGAATATTAAAAGAGGGCAAAGAAGTAGAAAATAGGACAGGGGTAAACACTATTAAGGTGCCTTCCCATCATTTTCATTTTGATTTAGGTGAGGAGTTTCCTTGTTTAACTACAAAAAAACTGTATTTCAGGCAAGCTATATTAGAGATGCTTTGGATATACCAGGCTCAGAGCAATGATGTAAGATGGCTTCAAGATAGAGATGTAAATATATGGAATCAGTGGAAAATTGACGTTGATGGAATATATAGAACGTACTATCCAAATAGTGATGAAATAGAGGATAAAGATAGGACAGTAGCAGTAAGAGATACAGATGGCAATTTATTATATAGTTATTATGGCGGATATTTATTAACGGCAGGGGCAACTGATGAGATGAGAGAAAAAGGGATGGTGTTAAGAGAAGCTAAGATGTTTGGAGAAGAATATGCACATACCATTGGAACAGCTTATGGATATATTGTAAGAAGGTTTGGATTAATAGATAACTTAATTTATAAACTTCAAAATAATCCAAATGATAGGAGAATGGTTATGAGCTTATGGCAAGATGATTATTTAAAGACGGCAGTTCTTCCATCATGTGTATGGTCAAGTGAATGGGATGTTACAGATGGTAAGCTTAACGCTTGGGTTCATCAGAGAAGCTGTGATGTACCACTAGGACTTCCATTTAACGTAACTCAGTATTCAGTTTTATTAAACATGCTTGCACAAGTCACAAATCTTAAACCAGGTACATTAGACTGGTCAATAAAAGATGCTCACATATATGTAAATCAAATAAATGGAATAAAGACGCAAATTGAAAGATATGAAACATTAGGAGACTATAAAGCACCAGAGTTGTGGCTAAATCCAGAAGTTAATAATTTTTATGATTTTGACAGTTCAAAAGAATGTAGAGATGTTAAAGTACTAAAATATAAAAATCATGGACCAATTAAATTCGATTTAACCCAGTGATTAACTTAATCGCATCAGTTGGTCAAAATAATGAACTTGGAAAAAAAGGTGATTTAATTTGGCCTATAAAAAAAGATTTAAAATTTTTTAGAGAAAAGACAATTGGTCACGATATAATAATGGGAAGAAAAACATTTGAATCACTACCCAAACTACTTGAGAAAAGAAAACATATAATTTTAACGAGAAGCAATAAAATCATTCCAAATGCAGAGATTAGAAGTTACGTAAGAGGAATAGTTTTAGATTATAAAGATAAAGATGCCTTTGTAATTGGTGGGGAAAGTATATATACATCGTTTATAGATTATGCATCAAACATTTATCTAACTGAAATAGATAGTACATGTAAAGACGCTGATGCATACTTTCCAAAATTTGATAAATCACTATTTAAAAGAGAGTTATTAGATGAAGACTATGATGATAAATTAGATGTGAGTTATAGACACGTACTTTATAAAAGGAGATAGTTTATGACTAAAGGTAAATTAATTGCCATAGAAGGAACTGACTGTTCAGGTAAAGAAACTCAGACAAACCTTTTAATAAAAAGACTTAGAGAGGAAAAAATACAAGTCCAAAACTTCTCATTTCCAAATTATAATTCACCGACAGGAAAAATAATAGGAGGATCGTATTTAGGAAAAGAGTACATAAGTCCATCACTATTTGAAGAAGGTTCATCAAAAGTAGACCCAAAAGTTGCATCACTTTATTATGCCGCAGATAGAAAATACAATATAGATAAAATACTTTTTCTAATTGAAAACGGCTATAATGTAATACTAGATAGATATGTATATTCAAACATGGCCCATCAAGGAGGAAAAATAGATAATAAAAAAGATAGAATAGATATGTATAAGTTTTTAGATAATTTAGAATTTAAACTGTTAGATCTTCCAAAACCAGATATAACTGTCTTTCTCCACATGCCATATAAAGCCGCACTAGAACTTAAAAAAAATAGACAAGAAAGTCCTGATGGACATGAGAGTGATAAAAAACACCTTATAAAGGCAGAAAAATCGTATTTCGAATTATCTAAAAAATATAGTTTTAAAGTAGTGAACTGTTCTATTGATGATAAACCAAGAGATATAAAAGATATAAATGATGAGATATATGATATTATAAAACCTTTAATGACGAGATAAATTCTTGTCTTTTTACATATTATAGTGTAAGGTGATAAAGTGAAAATAATTGCCCATAGAGGTAATGATGAAATACATAAAGAAAACTCTTTTGAATCGATAATAAATAGTTTAAATAAAAAATACGTAGATGGGGTAGAGTTTGACATAAGACTTTCTAAAGATGACAAATTCGTAATAAACCATGATCCATTTTATAAAGGATTATTTATAAGAGAGACATCGTCAAAACACTTAAAAACGATGGGATTAAATACATTAGATGAAGTAATAAACTGCATAACAAATAGTAAAATAATACTTATAGATGTAAAGGTAAATGATGATATAGAAAAAACTTCAAAAATATTAAAAAGATATTTAAATAAAAAATTAAACTATTACATATGCAGTTTTAACTACTCATTTATAAATTGTTTTGATAGTAAATATAAAAAAGGACTCATAATAAGTAGAAATTTAAAGTACATTGATAAATTTGATTTTAACCTTATAAACTATAAATATAGAGGAAAATATCCAAAAAAAGAGACATTTTATTGGACGATTAATAACGTTAAAGATATAAAAGGAGAAAATATAATAACAGATAGACCTAAAAAAATTTCAGATTTTATAAAGAAAAATTCTTAACCTTTTCACAGATAATTATGGCATTATCATCAACCTTTCTAACACGTTCTAATACCTTTTTATTCATTTTTCTAGGTAAAGTGACAAGTAATATACCATTGTTAAAATCAATAATATTTATATGTTTATCACACAATAATCTCTTTAAATAATTAACTTTATTTTTTTTAATTTTAATAGTAAAACCACTTGTTCCAAGTGCGATTTTCTCTTCCAAAAGACTTCCAAAATAAGATCCTACAAGTGCGCCTAGAGAAAAAGCAATAATTTTATAAATGTCTTTCATAAAGTTAATTAAAACACTACCTGTAAGAATAACCCAAATAATAGTTACTATAAACTGTAAAATGGCTCCAAATACCTTTTTACCATTGCTTACGACAATTAACCTCAAAGTTGAAAGAGAATCCTCAATTATTTTAAATAAAAAAATTCCAAAGTATAAAAGTATATTCACATATCTCAAATCCCTTCTAAGTATTATTGTGAATTAAAACAAATAAATTTATCCCAAAGTTTGCCTTTAAACTAAAAATAATATATAATTGACCATGAAGAGAGGGAAAATATGATAATAGATATTACTCCATTAAATTATGGAAAAGATGTAATTGAAATAATTGGTGAGGTAGACATTCCAAAAGAAGATATAAAAAAAACTGAACTAATCGATTTATATGGTGTAAAAGTAGATGGATATTTAGAAAGGCAAACAGATGATTATCTTATCTCACTAAAAATATCAGGTACGATGGTATTACCTTGTGCGAGAACACTCGAACCTACAGAACATAAATTTAATATAGAAATGGAAAACAACATAATAGAAAATGATGAAAAAATCAAAAAAAACAAAAAAACTATTGATATTTTACCGATAATATGGGAAAATATACTAATGGAAATTCCCATTAAAATTGTTAATCCGAATTCCCAAAACATAAAATTAAAGGGAGATGGATGGGAACTTATAACTGACAGCGAATCCTAAGCTTTAGTTAAATAATACAAGGAGGTGTAAAAATGGCTGTACCAGCAAGAAAGGTTAGTAAAACTAGCGGAAGAATGCGTAGAACACATTACAAAATAAATTTTAAAACAGTTACAACTTGTCCAAAATGTGGAAAAGCAGTTAAACCACATAGAGTATGTAAAGAGTGTGGAACATATAAAGGAAAAGAAGTAATCAAAAAAGAAACAAATGAAGAGTAAACCCTAAAAAGGGTTTATTTTTATGTATTTTTTTTTAAAATAAAAATATATTTAAAGTAGGAGGGATAACATGGAAAAGATAGTTCCTTTTAAAAAGAACATAGAATTTGATGACAATATTTACGAGATAAGTAGTATATCACTTGAACACACTTTATCCTTAAAAGATGAAAACTTAATATCAGGTAATTTTATAATAAGTGGATCATATCTCATGAGTGAAAAGGATGCAAGCCCAGTAGACTTTAAATATAACATACCATTTGAAATTAGAATCGATAATAAATATGATACCTCAGCAGTAAGTGCGGATATAAACAATTTTTACTATGAAATTGTAGATAGTAAAATACTGTCAGTAAATATAGATGTCATATTGGAAAATCTAGAAAAAAGAGAAATTTTACAAGAAGAAAGAGGAGAAGATTTATCTAAAGAAAAGCTTAAGGATAAAGAAGATGAAAGAGATATAGTAAATATTAATGAAGAAAATTCACCATTTAAATTGTTAGATGATAAAGAAAACTATGTGACTTATAAAATTCACATAGTTACAGAAAATGATACTACTCAGTCAATTTTAGAACAATATGAAGTAACACTTTCAGACTTAGAAAAATATAATGACTTATCAGAGTTAAAAATAGGCGATAAAGTTATTATTCCGAACAATGAATAAACTTAATGAAGTTTTAAAAAAGAAAAATATAAAACCTATAAAATATCAAAAAAAATCAAATGTAACTATAATAGAGACAAGAGAAGATAAATATGTTTATAAAAATACTAAAATAGATCAAAAAGTACTCGAATATCTAAAGTCAAGAAACTTTGATTACATACCTCTTTTTTTAGAGAGCAAAGAGTTTCAACTTAACAAATACATAAAAGCTTTAAATATTCCAGATGAAAAAAAAATATTAGACCTTGCCAAAATAATGGGACTACTTCACAGTAAGACGACATTCTATACCATGGTAGATAATGATGAGTATATTAAACTGTACGAAGATTTAGATGGTAATTTAAATTACTTATACAACTATTATACAGATTTAATAAATGTAGCCGAATCAAAAGTATACCCATCACCATCTGAGCAGCTATTATCAGCAAACATATCTATAATTTATAATACTATATCAGACTGTAAAAAAAGATTAGAACATTACCACCATTTAATAAAAAATAAGACGAGGAAGAGAAATGTCATAATGCATGGGAATATTAATCTATCTCACTTTATAGAATCGGAAAAGCCCTATTTAATAAGCTGGGATAAAGCCAAAATAGGATCACCAGTATTTGATATGTATAAACTGTATAGATATCACGCATTAGACTTTGACTTTATTTCTATATTAAAAAAATATGAAAGTGTATACCCATTTACAAAAGATGAAAAAGTTCTATTTGAAATATTAATAAGCATGCCAGAATTAATAAATTTAAAAGGTAGTGAATATGATAGATGCATAATTATAGATGAGATGCTTGAAAAAATAAAGAGAACTAAAAAAATAGCTTCACCAGAAACATCTAAAGAAAGATAAAAACATTAAAATAAAAACAATAAAAAGTAAAAAAACATTAAACCTAGTTACAATAATAAGAGTAATTAACATTTGATAAAAAAATATTACCATACATATTATACATAGAAGACTCCATAAACCGTATTTCATATTTATCACCTGTAACTATGATATGAATTAAAAATGTAAAAGAAAAGGTAAAATGACTAAAATTACATGAAAAAACATGTAGTTTTTTAATATTTATGTTAAAATGATTTCTAGGGTGGTTTAATGACATTTGATTATAAACTAGATGGTAAAGCATATAAAGTAGAAGTAGTTAAAAAAAACAACAAAAACACTTACATAAAAATTAAAGAGGACATGACTATATATGTAACTACAAACTATTTATCAACCAAAAGATACATTAAAGACATATTAAACGATGAGAGAGATTTTTTAAGAAAAGCTTTACACAAAGCCTGTAAACAGAAGGAAAAAGATAGTAACTTCTATTATTTAGGTAAAAAATATGATATAATATTAGTACCATTTGATAATATAGAAATAGAAGAAGATAAACTGTACGTTAAATCAATGAGTAAATTAGAAAAATGGTTAAAAGATGAAACTTCTAGAATATTTAAAGAAAGAGTAGAGTATTACTATAATTTATTTGAAGAAGACATCCCTTTTCCGATAATTAAAATAAGAAGCATGAAAACTAGATGGGGTGTGAATAACAGAAGGGATAACTCTATTACCCTAAATTCAAAACTCATAAGGTATAGCACAAGAGAAATTGACTATGTTATAGTTCATGAACTAAGTCATTTTGTTCATTTCGACCATTCAAAGGCATTTTGGAATACGGTCGAATATTACATGAAAGATTATAAAAAAGCAGTAAAAGCTTTAAAACAGTGAGGTGGTATTATGAAAAAGATAATATGCATGCTAGCAGTTCTATGTATAAGTATTTCAGTAGTCTTCAATGTATCTGCAGCCGAAAAGACACTAAGACAGTTAAAAGCCGATGCAGAGGCCAATAGAGAAGCCTATGCAAAAGCAAAAAATGATAAAGCGATGACAGAAGAAGAGAGAGATAAGACAACTGCCGAAAAACAGCAAGTTCAAGCGGAGATATCTTCAATTCAAGAAGAGACAAAAAAAATAGAGCAGCAAATAATAAAATTGCAAGAAAACATTAAGAAAAAAGATAAACAGATGAAAGATATAATGGGCTTTGTTCAAGTATCTAATAGTGAATCAAATTACATGGAATACATATTTGGAGCCACAGACTTTACAGACTTTATTTATAGAATATCTGTAGCAGAGCAGTTAAATGATTACAATGATAAACTTATTGACTCATATAATAATGATGTTAAAAACTTAGATGAAAAACAAAAACAGTTATCCATAAAGCAGCAAGACCTAGTTAAAAAAGAACAAGAACTTTCAGTATTGGAAGCGAAATTAAACGACGATATTGAAGCAATATCTGAGGGAATGCTCAGTAAAGAAGAGGAGTATAGAACTCAAATAAGTTTAATTAACAATTTAACAAAAAAAGAATGTAGTTTAGATGAGACTATGTCATCTTGTCAATCTAG
Organism: Bacilli bacterium; assembly: GCA_017511945.1. Taxonomy (GTDB): domain Bacteria; phylum Bacillota_I; class Bacilli_A; order RF39; family UBA660; genus Coprosoma. The sequence continues at coordinate 45,863 of JAFWHR010000022.1, forward strand.
AATAGATCAAAAAGCAAGACAGGCAATGCAATCAGGTGGATATTCAGGAGGAGCAGCTCCAGTTAGCTCAAGTGGAACATATATGCCAATTGCCTATGGATATGTTACAAGTGATTATGGTCCAAGATCTGGAGAATTTCACACAGGAATAGATTTCTCGGGAACTGGATACGGATCTAATGTTTATTCAGTCGCATCAGGAGTAGTTGTTAATATTACTTATCCCGCTTATAGAGGAGCATGTGGAAACCACATCGTTTACGTATACCATAACATTAATGGAGTTCAATATACGACATCTTACTGGCATTTAATTAATACATCAGTAAGTATTGGACAAGTAGTTACTCCAAATACTGTAATTGGTCATATGGGAGGACTAAACAGTGAAGACAATTGTGCCTTTGGAGCCCACGTTCATTTAAATCTATTTAGAGGTCTTCACACCAATAATAGTGGAAGAATTAACCCTAGAATTATGATGCCACAAATACCTGGAGAATGGTCATATTTCTCAAGTAGATAAATATTATAGGGCTTGTATTTATAGTCCATACTAAAACCTCACTTAATTGTGAGGTTTACTTGATATCATTTTATTTTTTCAATTTCATCAGTAGAAAGTCCAGTTACTTTTGATATAGTTTTTATATCAATTTTTTCATTTTTCATGTTTTTTGCAATTTCTACATTTCTTTTATTTACACCTTTTTCAAACAAACTGTTTTTAATAATCTCTTCTTCATTTTCGATAATTACATCTAACACATCAGAATCATGATTTAAATCATTAACCTTATCATTTAATCTTTCCATTAATTTATCACCTTTACATATCTCATCCATCTGTTTCTTACTTTCAGCAGCCAGTAACATCAAAAATGGATTTTCCTTTCTCTTATCTCCATGATACCATAACTTCTTATAATAATCCATA
>JAFWHR010000006.1 GCA_017511945.1 Bacilli bacterium
ACAAGGTGCGATTTGGTGGTATTTATCTGATAGAGGTGAAGGTGCTGTATCTGAAGTTTTAACTAAAACTGGTGCAGAGGCCTATACTGGAATCAGAGCAAAAATGCAAAATTTAGTAAGTGCTGCAAAAGGTGCTAAAAAGACTGAGACAAATGTTGATTTAGTTGTTAGAATTAGTGGAACAGATATGAGTTTATCAAGTGATAAAAAATACTATGTTTCAAACGAAGTAAGTACAACTTTAACAGGTGCTAATAAATATTCTGTAAGTGTTTCAGGAGTAAGTGGAGCTGTTGCTACAACAACTAGTGGAGAGACTAAAACTGAATATGCTGCAAATGAAAAGTTTATAGTTAAAATTCCTGCATCTTCAGTAGGTGCATCAGCAACTTTAAACGTTAAAGTAACTGCAAATGGTAAAGTAACTAAAGCATTAGCTTATAAACCTGCAAATGACGAGATGCAAAGAGTTGTTGCATTAGTTACAGAAGATGCATCAGCATCTAAAGATTTAACTTTAACTGCAAAAGGAAAAGTTAATCCAGAAGATGTATGTGTAGACTATAAAATAGTTGGAAATGTTATTCCAGATCCTAATTTAACAGATCCAACACCAGGAAGAAACTGTTATACAAAAGGTACTAAATATACTCAAGAGAAAGTATTAACTACAAGACAGACTAACTGTAAATTTAACGGTTGGTATACAAAGGAAAACTTAACAGGTAAATGGGTAGATGGAACTGCACTTAATAAAGATATGACTTTATATGGTGCATGGGACTGCGGAAACGAAGTTAGTGTTCCATCAACATCTGCAAGTACACCTTTAGCTGTATTAGCCGGAGGACTTGTATTAGTAGCTGGAGGTTTTGGAGTATACTATCTAAGAAGTAGAAAACTTAGTATTAATAAATAATAGAAATTGAAGGTTTTAATGACCTTCTTTTTTTGTTGACTTTTCCATTAAAATTCCATATAATCTTATATAGTGAGGACGTGATATATATGCAAAAAGTAAAGGGAACATACGACATATTTGGAGATAAATCTAATGATATGATTAACTTTAGATTAATTGTGCAGGCGCTTATGGATAAATATAATGCTAAATACTTTGAAACACCAATATTTGAGTATAGCAAACTATTTCACAGAAGTGTAGGTGAGACAACAGATATAGTAAACAAAGAGACTTATGATTTTAAAGATAGAGGAGGTAGAGATTTAACACTAAGACCTGAAGGAACTGCTGGAATAGTTAGAAGTTTTATTGAAAATAAATTATACGCATCTAACCTTCCATTAAAAGCGTGGTATATGGGACCTATGTTCAGATATGAAAGACCACAATCTGGAAGATTTAGACAGTTCTATCAGTTCGGATATGAGTGTTTTGGATCATTTAATCCCATGATGGATGCCGAAGTTATCAGTATAGCTGTTAATCTATTTAAGTTATTAGGTTTAGATAATATTAAGGTTAACATAAATACTTTAGGTGACTTTGAATCTAGAGAAAATTACAGAACTGCATTACTTGATTATTTTAAACCACATCTAGAAGAACTATGTGATGATTGTAAGAATAGATATGAGAAAAATCCTCTTAGAATATTAGATTGTAAGAGAGATTCAGAAAATGAAATTATGAAAAACGCACCAAAGATGATAGATTATTTAAATGAAGAGAGTAAAATTCATTTTGATAAAGTTAAAAAGTTCTTAGATGACTTAGATATTAAATATGAAGTAAATCATAAAATAGTAAGAGGACTAGATTATTATACTCATACGGTATTTGAAATAGAGGCAGATATTGAAGGCTTTGGAAGCCAAAATGTACTTGCTGCAGGTGGAAGATATAACAATTTAGTTCAAAATATTGGAGGACCATCTGTTCCAGGAGTTGGATTTGCTTTAGGATTAGAAAGATTGTTATTAGCTTTAGAGAAGAAAAATATTTCACTTGGAGAAGAGGTAAATCCTGATTTATATATCATATCTATAGATCAAGATGATAAGGCATTTTCACTTTCAAATTATCTTAGATTAAATGGATTTAACACTGAGATGGATTATATGAGGAGAAACTTTAAAAGTAACTTTAAAGTGGCAGATAGATTAAATGTTAAATACATCATTATAGTAGGAGAAGAGGAAGTTAATAAGAAAATTCTTACTGTTAAAGACAATAATACTAAAGATGAGTATAAAGTTAAAATGGAAGATTTAATTTCATTTTTAGATAAAAAGTTAGGTGATAATCATGAAGATTAATTGTACCAGCATAAATTTAAAAAACGCTGGAGAAGAAGTTACATTATATGGATGGGTAAATAAAAAAAGAGATTTAGGAGGATTAATATTTATAGATTTAAGAGATAAATCTGGAATTATACAGTTAGTTGTAGATCCTAATTCTTCTATCTATTCTATTTCATCAAGTTTAAAAAGTGAATATGTAATTAAAGTGCATGGAACAGTTAGAAAAAGACAAAGTGTGAATGATACTTTAAAAACGGGAGAAATAGAAGTGTTACTTGACAGTTTAGAGATATTAAATGAATCTGAGGATTTGCCTTTTGATTTGAATAATGTAACTGCTTTAGAGGATACTAGACTTAAATACAGATATTTAGATTTAAGAAGAAGTCGTATGCAGAAAAACATAATTACTAAACATAAAATTATGACATCAGTTAGAGAGTATTTAAATGAGAATGATTTTACAGAGATTGAAACACCTATTTTGTGCAAATCAACTCCAGAAGGTGCAAGAGACTATTTAGTACCATCTAGAGTTAATAGAGGTTCATTTTATGCACTTCCACAGTCACCACAAATATTTAAACAGTTACTCATGGTGAGTGGATTTGAAAAGTATTATCAAATTGCGAGGTGCTTTAGGGATGAAGACTTACGTGCAGATAGACAACCTGAGTTTACTCAAATTGATATGGAGATGAGTTTCGTAGATGAGGAAGATGTAATTAATATTACTGAAGGACTTTTATATAAAGTGTTTAAAGATGTAAAAGGAATTGAAATAGATCTTCCAATAGATAGAATGAGTTATGATGAGGCTATTGATAGATATGGTTCAGATAAACCTGATTTGAGATTTTCTATGGAAATTGAAGATATTACAGAAATATTTAAAAATACAGACTTTAAAGTATTTAAAGATGTTATAGAAAATGATGGAATTATTAATGCTATTGTAGTTAAGAATTTAGCTGATAAATTTACGAGAAAAACTATTGATAAATTAACTGAATACGTTAAGATATATGGTTCAAAAGGTTTAGCATTTTTAAAGTATGATAATTCATTTACAGGAAGTATTGCAAAATTTGTGGATGATAAGACATCTGAAAAATTGATCAGTTCTTTATCTATATCTGATAATGACATTATATTTATAGTTTGTGGTGATAAAAAAACAGTTAAAACATCTCTAGGTGCTTTGAGATGTAAAATTGCCAAGGATTTAGATTTGATTAAAGATGAATATAAATTTGTATGGATTACAGATTTTCCAATGTTTGAATATTCAGAAGAAGAGGGTAGATATATAGCTTGTCATCATCCATTTACTATGCCAAAAGATGTAGATAAATTAGATGATAAGGAAAACGCGAAAGCTATAGCTTATGATATAGTATTAAACGGTTATGAACTCGGTGGAGGAAGTCTTAGAATACATTCATCTAAAATGCAAAAGGATGTCTTAAAATCACTTGGATTTACAGAAGAAGAAGCAGATGAACAGTTTGGATTTTTAATTAATGCTTTAAAATTTGGTACACCACCACATGGAGGGCTTGCAATTGGACTTGAAAGACTTACTATGTTAATTAGCGGAACTGATAATATTAGAGATGTAATAGCTTTTCCTAAAACTGCAAGTGCATCTGATTTAATGATGGAAGCTCCTAATAAAGCTACAAAAAAGCAATTAGATGAACTATACATTTCACTAAAAATGTGATATACTTATTGTGTCATTGCCTCTTAGCCAAGCGGTAAGGCGGCGGACTCTGACTCCGTTATTCATAGGTTCGAATCCTATAGAGGCAACCAATAAGTAATAAACCTTTGAATTTTTCAAAGGTTTTTAAATGTATATAAGTAATATTATCGAAATACATATAGAAAAATAATTGAAAATATGATATAATTTAATTGTCTAAAAGAAGAATACCGCATATGAAAAACCTACTAAGTAAAGAATTCGGGAATCTAATTTACAAATGGTGTTGAATACTTTTGAAGTTTAAAAGGATCCTAATATTTGTAATGTGATGCCCACCTGGGAGATCAGGTTTTTATTCGTTACTGGATTCTCTTTTAGACTTTTTATTTAAAAAAACTGTATGTTATTATTCATACAGTTTTAATTATGGATTAGATTTACTTTTTTTCTGTTTCCTAGTAAATGTGCTGATATAATATTATTTTCATAATCTAATTCAATAATAGGACTACAGTTAGGATATGTACACTCTTGTCCAGAGATTACTGGTTTGCAACTATCATTTTGTAAATAAAGATTATTTTTTGATATTGAATATTTTCCTGTTGCAGATGTTCCACCACTACAAGTTGAACCATTTTCATATGTGTATGTTCCATCTTCTTTAAGTTCTAACTTGATTGTCGCACTGCAGTCAACTCCACCGCTATCAAAGGTTTCTTCATAGTGCCAATTTCCTAGTAATAGGTCTATTTGATTTGTAGTAGTAACTTTTGAAGTATTATCATTAGACTTATTAGTCTCTGTTTTTATTTCATTTTGTAAATTTTTTATATCTCTTTCATATTTGGTAATTTTCTTTTCATTTTCTTTTTGAACGGACAGTTTGTCATATATCAAATATCCTGATACAATAAGCAATATAACTATTACTAGAATACTAAAAATATTAGTGTGTTTCTTTTTCTCTTCCATTTAATCTACCTCCAATGTAATTGTATCATTAATCTATACCATATTAAATAAATATTTTTATGAATACATTATTAATTTACATCTCATTTACATTTTTTAAAAGGAATTAGTTTTGCGCTAATTCCTTTATTTTTTCAGTGTTTTTAAAATCCTTTTTTGCTATTTTATCTAAAATACCAATCCCATGTTTTTTTACTAATTTAACAGCCACTTCATCAACTTTTGGTCCTGCTCCTTTTGGAATTATAATATCGTATTGTTTAGATAGTTTTTCAAATTCTTTAAGTAAAATGTATCTACTTATTATAGCACCGCAGGCAACAGACATGCACGTGTCTTCAGCATGAGTGATAAAAGTTATATTTCTTTGAATATTAGGTACTTCATTTAAATATCTGTAGTATGTATATGATTTGGCAAACTCATCGACAACTATATATTCACATTGATATTTTTTTGTTAGTTCTAATAAAACTTTATTATGTAAAATAGCCTTCATTTTATTGATGTTCATATTTTCACCATGTCTTTTATTATATTCTTCATTTGTAAGTATTATAGATGAGTAGGGAATTTTTTTAATTATTTGAGGAGCTATTTTTAAAATGTAATTGTCGTCCATTTTTTTAGAATCCTTAACTCCTAAGGCTTCTAAGAAGGGTATATCTTCTTTTTTGACGTATGATGCACTTACGACGATTGGTCCTAAGTAATCTCCAGTTCCAGTTTCATCTGAACCGATCGAAGTTGAATTGTAAATTGTTAAATTTTTCTTTACTTTCTTTTCAGAATTATTATTGGCTACTTTTTTTTCTACTTTTTTATCAGGATTTAAATGCTTTTCCATTTGACTCCACATATCTGCATCTATATCCGCACTTATTCCTTGAAATACACATTTTCCAGATTCATATAGGGTTACAACTGTATCAGCCTCATCAGCTTGAAACACTGCGTAAGGGGGAGTTTTTATTCTTTTTTTATCTTCAAAATATTCTTTCATCTTCTCTTTGGTATTATCACTTACTTTTAAAGTAATAGTTTTAGTCATGTTTTTTTTCATATCAAATCACCATTTAAATTTTATCATTTTTTTAATCTATTGACAAACTGAGTAATGTATAAGTATAATTAATCTAGAAGGTGATTACATGGTTGATTTATTAATTGTTATTTTTATTGCAGTAGGTGCGTTTGTAGGATTTAAACAGGGATTTACAAAATCACTTGTCAAATTTATAGGTTTATCTTTAGTTATTACACTTTCATTTTTACTTAAAAACCCTGTTAGTGAAATGCTCATGAATACGATGCCTTTTTTTCCATTTGGAGGTTTAATTAAAGGTCTTACAGTTTTAAATATTTTATTATATGAAATGATCGCATTCTTCCTAATATTTAGTATTCTCATGATTGTTTTAAAAGTTTTATCGATGACTACGAGTGTATTTGAAAAAATATTATCTTTTACTATAATACTTGGAATTCCTTCTAAAATACTTGGTAGTATTGTAGGAGCATTAAAAAATTACATAATCGTATTTTTCGTTTTGTATTTTCTTTCAATGCCAAATTTTTCTGAAGTATCAATAGTAAATAGTTCAAATTTAAAAGATCCTATTTTAAAAAATACCCCAGTTTTATCTGGTAGTGCGGATAGTGCATTAAAGTTAGTAGATGAATTTAATATACTGAGTGAAAAGTATAAAAGTAAAACTACAGTAGATGAATTTAATTTAGAGACATTAGATCTACTTTTAAAGTATAATATAACTAAAACTAGTACTGTCGAAAAATTGGTTTCATCTGGCAAAATTAAAATTGATGGGGTAGAAAAAGTTTTAGAAAAATATTAAAAAGCGTTGATCACGCTTTTAATTTTATATTAATATCTCTATCTATTTTTAACTTTCTATATCGGACATTGCATTTGTCAAATAGTCTTCTTGATGCGATGTTGTTAATACTATCTGAGTATTTATCAGATAAATATATGACCTCTTTAATGCCTGCTTGTATTATTATTTTCGCACATTCATTACAGGGAAATAAATCGACATATATCCTTGAACCTTCTAAATCTGATTTGCTTCCATTATAATTTAAAACGGCATTCATCTCAGAGTGGCATACATAAGGATATTTAGTATCTAATTCATCTCCCTCTCTTTCCCATGGAAAATCACTGTCGCTAAAACCGTTTGGTGTTCCATTGTAACCTATAGATAGTATTCTATTTTTATCTGATACTATGCATGATCCGACAGTAGTCGATGGATCTTTACTTCTCATAGCTGAAAGTTTAGCTACTGCCATAAAATATTCATCCCAAGATAGATAATCTTCTCTCATATTTAATCACCTGATGTTATTTTATCACATATAGATTAAAATTTGAAATATTCTCTTTTTTTGGTATAATTATTTAGGTGATTAAAATTGAAAAAATCTATTATTGTTTGTCTTTTATGCTTTTTTATAGATAGAATTATTAAATTAATAGTTACATCATTTATAACCTTAGGTGACAGTATTAAAGTTATTGATAAATTTTTTAACATTACCTATGTCACTAATGATGGGGCAGCTTTTAGTATTTTCTCATCAAAAGTTCCAATGCTTATAATAATATCCATTATCGCATTAATGTTTATAGTTAAGTATTTAATTAAAAATGAACTTAGAAGTTTAGAATACATTTTTTATGGATTATTAATGGGAGGAATACTTGGAAATTTATTTGATAGAATAGTATACTCATCAGTAATAGATTATTTAGATTTTAATATATTTGGATATAACTTTCCGATATTCAACTTTGCTGATATATGTATAGTTGTATCGATTGGAGTTATATTTATAGATATGATTAGAGGTGAGATGATTGGAAATAAAAGCAGATGAAGAGATAAGAGTAGATAATTATTTAACATCTCACTTAGATGAGACTAGAAGTCAAATAAAAAAGCAGATTAAAGATGGCAATATAACAGTTAATGGTGAATCTGTTAAAAGTGGATATGTTTTAAAAAAAGGTGATATAATAGATGTTGACATCAAAAAAGAAGATTTAAAAGTTGAACCTGAAAATATGGATTTAGACATAGTATATGAAGATGAAGATGTTATTGTAGTTAATAAAGCAAACGGAGTAGTTGTTCATCCAGCTCCAGGAAATTATCACGGCACGTTAGTTAATGGACTTTTGTACCACACAAATTTAAGTGATGTAAATGGTGAGGTTAGGCCAGGAATTGTACATAGGATTGATGCATATACGACTGGGCTTTTGATGATTGCAAAAAACAATAAAGCGCATGAGATTTTATCGAGAGAACTACATGATAAGAAAACTACTAGAAAGTATATAGCTTTAGTTTGGGGAGTTATAAAAAATGATTCTGGTACGATAGATGCGCCTATAGGAAGAAGTTTAAATGATAGAAAAAAAATGAGTGTGATAGCAGGTGGTAAAAGGGCGGTTACCCATTTTAAAGTTTTAAAAAGATATAGAGAAGTAACACTTATAGAATTAAGATTGGAAACTGGAAGGACACATCAAATTAGAGTTCATATGGACTATATAAATCATCCTGTTGTAAATGACCCAGTATATGGGACAAGGAAATTAATAGATAACTCAGGGCAGTGTTTACATGCATCGATACTAGGATTTACACATCCAAAAACTGGTAAGTTTATGGAATTTTCATCAGACATTCCAAAAGAGTTTAAAGAGATAATTAAAAAATTTGAGTAGGTGATATATATGAATGAGATAGTAATTAATAAAAACGAAGAGATAGTCATGAAATTACTTCACTATTTTATAACTGAAAGAGGATATAATCCCGTAATAGTTAGAGGAGTAAAAGATGAAATCTGGCTTGAAAATTTAGATAGTGATTATAGAATAATTAGAATAGTTTCAGGATACATACACAATGACGAACAGTTTAAATTTGATTTACTTAAAACTAAAAATCTAGTTAAATCCATCAAGAGAAAAACTCTGTCATTTAAATTAAAAACTATGAGTATATTTTTAAATTTAGGTGATAATGTCAATATTGATAATTATAAAGATAGTAATATAAAGTTTGCAAGTATTAATGCAACTGAGGATTTAAACAATTATAGATTTGTAATCGATTCATTTCCCGATATTACAAAAGATACTAATTTTAAAGAAAAAGGATTAGAATTGTTTATAAAAATTACAGAAGATATTAATAAAAAAAATGAAGAAGAATCTAGAATTAATGAAGAGATATTTAAACCTAAAAAGCCTATAGTTACTTATGCGTTAATCGGAATAAATGTAGCCGTATTTCTACTAAGTTTGATCTACAACATTTTACCTATGTTCGCAGTAAATAGATATTCTATATTAAATGGAGAATACTATAGACTAATTACTGGAATATTTCTCCACGCTGGAGTTCTTCATTTAGTGTGTAATTGTTATTCGCTATACGTAATAGGTATGCAGCTTGAAAGTTTTCTAGGTAAACTTAGATTTGCAGTTGTTTATCTATTAAGTGGGTTAGCTGGAAGTTTATTATCTATATTTTTCAGTAACAGCTATAGTGTGGGTGCATCTGGTGCGATATTTGGACTACTTGGTTCACTCCTTTATTTTGGATATCACTATAGAGTTTATTTAGATAGCGTAGTTAAGTCGCAGATCATTCCTCTAATACTTCTCAATTTAGGAATTGGCTTTATGATTCCTGGAATAGATAATTCAGCTCATATAGGTGGGTTAATTGGTGGACTATTTTCAACTATGGGGGTTGGACTAAAATATAAATCATCTAAAGTAGATATGATTAACGGATGGATTCTTTATTTTATTTATACTGCATTTTTAGTTTATATGGTATTTTTTTTGGCACTATAAAAACACGTTTACCGTGTCTTTTTTTTATATTGAATGACGTTAACTATTTCAAGTGGTACTGTCATTATACTTAAAGTTTTAGATATATTCATAAGTTTATAATTATTATTGATAATAGATGCGTAACTAGTTAATATTGCTATAGAAAGAGGCCATATTTTAATTTTTCCAAGCATATTACTTTTAACTTCTTCTCCTTTATTTAATGAATTGGCATTTATAATAGAAATTAGTGATTCTAAAAATGCATTTAAAATAAATATGCGATTTTCTTTGCACGCTCCTATTAAAAGAGAAAGAGAAAAAATCTTATCTGATATTGCGTCTAACATTGCCCCTTCTTCTGTTTCTTCTTTAACTAATTTTCTTGCTGCATATCCATCTAAAAAATCTGATATTGCCATGAAACTCATAGTTCCAATTATAATTTTATATGGAGACTTTTTATTTATCATTATAGGGATGGCAATTCCTCCAAGCGCCCTTGAGAAACTGAGCCAATTTGGAATAAGAGACATTTTGTTTTCCGGGTTAAATAAAGCTTTAATTGATGAGTTAACTGTATCATTTATTTTTGTCATAGACTTCACCTTAAAATCATTCTAACACATATGTAAAAATGTGTAAATAAGGTTACTTTTTTATTTAAATGTAATTTAATTAATCTTATTAGATGATATAATAAAAATTAAAAGGAGGATATGGATGAAGAAGTATTATTTTTTAGTTATATCTTTAATATGTTTTATACCGTTTAGTGCTAAAGCATCTGGTTCTTATTCAGTACAAATGGTAAGTGGAACATCGTCTAATAGAGTTGTTGGGACATATAATAGTTTTGCAGAGGCTGTAGGATCAATGTATTCACAGAATGTGAGTGCGGATAGTGTTCCAACGATTTATAGAGATGGAGTTCCTGTAGATTCAATGGCGGCAATTTTTAAACTTAAACCATCTAATGTCTACAAATTATATAGAGATGAGTATACATCATCAAATTATACATCTATTAGTTCAAACTACGGTTCTGATGCCGCTTTATTAGGCTATTCAGAAACTGGTAGAGCGAAAATCATGATAAGTGGATTTATCGGTTGGATAAATATAAATAGTGGAGTTGTCACACCTATTTCACTTCTTTCAGGGAATATGATAAATATAAATGGTGGGGGAGTTAGACTTAGAACAAGTCCTTCTTTATCAGCTCATACTGCTTATCAAATATCTGGAAGCAATAACTTTTCATATTCAAATACAGTTAATGCGGACGGATACACATGGTACAATATAAATTACAATGGAAGTAGTGTGTGGGTAGCTGGAGGATCTTGGGTTACTAGATATAACACATCACTTGGTACATATTACCTTCCTTATTCTCCTACCGGTAATTTAATCCATCATTTTGAGGAATATAATGGTGTAAATTATGAAGATAGTTTTACCAATTTAGGAACATATCCATCATTCTTAAGTCCTGATGTAAGGTATTATAGTTTTGATGGAAATTACTTTTACGACAATCTAATTTCAATGATAAGAGATTATAAAGATGGCAGTTATAATAGAAGTGTAAATAAAGATAATCCATATTACTCATATTATCTATATTTAACTGCAAGATCTAAAACAGGATATACCAAAGATGATTTGGATTACATAGTTGCAAGTAAAGGATATGGAAACAGTAAAATGGCCAATACTGGAGCCTATTTCAAAGAGGCAGAAGAGACTTATGGAACAAATGCATTACTCGCTTTTTCAACTGCCATTAATGAAAGCGGTTGGGGTACGAGTTACATTGCAAATTTAAAGAACAATTTATTTGGCTATGGTGCTTATGATAGCTGTCCAGTTGACTGTGCATTTTCTTACTCATCTGTACAAGAATCTATCAATCACTATGCATCTACCTCTTCTAGCAACTATGAAGTTCTAGGAGGAAAGTATTACTTTGGATCTCACTACGGAAATAAGAGTAGTGGTAAAAACATAATGTATGCGACTGACCCTTATTGGGGAGAGAAGATGGCCACCAGCGCATTTAAACAGGATAAAGATTTTGGTGGCAAAGACTTTAACTCATCTACAATAGGTGTTGTTAAAAAAGGTATTTATTATCCGAGAGTGTTCTATAGTCCTAATGCAGATTCGGGTAGTTATATCTTACAGAGTAATTATGGACAGCCTGTTTACGATTTTGCCCTTAATGTCGTAGATAAAGTTACTGAAAATGGAAGAACATTTTATAAAGTTTATACCGACTTAAAAGATAGAAATCCTCTATATGGCTACATATTAGAAAGTGATTTAAACGTGTCTAATTCACAGCCTATTATAAATGCATCTGATAGAGAGATCAAAGTTGGAGATGAATTTAATTATCTAGAGGGGGTTTCTGCAACTGATAGAGAAAACGGAGATATTTCAAATACTCTTACTTATGAGGGAACAGTTGATACTAATAAAATTGGAGTTTATAAAATAAAATATACAGCAGTTGATAAGAGCAATTTCCACGTAAGTAAAACGATTAATGTAAACGTAAAAACTAATTTTTCAGTTAAAGCCAATGATTTAACTTATAATTCTAACCCTCAGCCACTTCTAACAGTTACATCAACTCAGCCAGTTTATTACAGTTTAGATAAGGAGTTAAACTCATCAAACTATCTCGAAGGTACTACTGAAATACCGACAAAAATAGATGCAGGTGAATATACAGTTTATTATTACGCACCTGAAAAAGATCTCGCTTCATCTAAAAAAGTAACTATTAAAAAGAAGGATGCGGTTAATCCTACAGTTAAAAACTATTTAGGAATATATGATGGCTTACCACATACCATATCTGTAGATGGAGGAGAAGGAGGTACTATACTCTACAGTACGGATGGAGAAAACTATACAGATGTACTTCCTACATTTACTGAGATAGGTGAATACAAAGTTTATGTTAAAATTGATGCTGATAATAATCATAATAAAGTAGATGGTAAAAAAGCAACAGTTAAAATCAAATCAGAAAATGATATTAATCCTTCAGTAGAATATCAAACGCATGTAGAAAATATCGGTTGGCAAGATTATGTGGAAGATGGAGTTACATCTGGAACGACTGGAAAATCACTTAGAATTGAAGCTTTAAAAATAAAATTAAAAGATGATTTAGATGGATCTATCTCCTATTCTACGCATGTAGAAAACATCGGCTGGACTGACTATTCGAGTGATGGAGATATGTCTGGAACAGAAGGAAGAAGCCTTAGAGTAGAGGCAATTAGAATTAAACTATCCGGTCAAATATCAAATTATTATGATGTTTATTATAGAGTACATGCTGAAGAGTTTGGTTGGCTAGGATGGGCCAAAAACGGAGAGAGTGCTGGTTCTTCAGGATATGGATATAGATTAGAAGCTCTAGAAGTTAAACTCGTTAAAAAAGGAGAAGAGATTGATAGAGAAGGAGAAATATACAAATTTCCTAAGATAAAATATAACACTCACGTAGAAGATATTGGTTGGCAGGATATAGTTAGTGATGGAGAAGTATCAGGAACAACAGGACAGTCTAAAAGACTTGAAGGAATTAAAATTGATCTTTCTGATGAGTTAGATGGTTCTGTTAACTATGCAACTCATGTTCAAAATATAGGTTGGATGGGTTATGTGAATGATGGACAGATGTCAGGAACAGAAGGAATGTCACTAAGACTAGAGGCAATCAAGATAAAATTAGTAGGCGAAGTATCAAATAAATACGATATATATTATAGAGTTCACGCTGAAAACTTTGGTTGGCTAGGATGGGCCAAAAATGGTGAGGAAGCAGGAAGTTCTGGATATAGTTATAGGCTAGAAGCAATCCAGATTAAACTTGTTAATAAAGGAGAAGAGATTGATAGAGAAGGAGAAGCGTATAAATTTCCTAAGATAAAGTATCATACTCATGTCGAGGATATCGGCTGGCAGGATATAGTTAGTGACGGAACTATATCAGGAACAACTGGACAGTCTAAAAGACTAGAAGGAATAAAGATAGATTTATCTGATGAGTTGGATGGATATGTTAAATATTCAACTCATATACAAAATATAGGCTGGCAAGATTATGTAACTGATACAAATTTATCTGGAACAGAAGGAATGTCACTAAGACTAGAGGCAATCAAGATAAAATTAGTAGGCGAAGTATCAAATAAATACGATATATATTATAGAGTACATGCTGAAGAGTTTGGTTGGCTTGGATGGGCCAAAAATGGTGAGGAAGCAGGTTCTTCAGGATATAGTTATAGGCTAGAGGCAATCCAGATCAAACTCGTTAAAAAAGGCGAAAAAGTTGATGGGTATGGTAATGCTTATAAAACCTTATATCACTAAAAAGATATGATTAAATGTCATATCTTTTTTAATCCTTGACAATATAGTACAACTGTTCGTATAATAAATAAAGAGGTGGTAATATTGGTTAAACTTAGAAATAGCAATTTATCTTTAAATGATTGTGTTAATATAGTGATAAATAAGGAATATATTTATTCAGATGAAAGTGATGAAAAGACACTTAAAAAGATTAAAATTAAAGTAAAGGATACAATTAGAGTTAATAGGGGAATAGTTAAAAATAAATCAACTGGTAAAATATCTAAAATAAATTCCAAGACTATAGGAAAAACTCTATACCCATCTAATAGTAAGAACGTCTATTCAAAAAAATATATATATAGATTAAATGCTTCTTTTAAGATTAAAGAACTTTTTGAAAATGCAGTATATATTGATTCGTTTAAACCTATGAAAGGAAAAGAAGAAAATGTAAATGAAATATCATTTCACCATTTTGTTTCGCTAATATATATGAGAAGTAAATTATTTATTGTATCTATTACAGTAAGAGATAAAGTTAATTCTAGTACAGTATATTTATCTGGAATAGAAAAATTTGAATGTGATAAAAAAATATATGATAATATTACAGTATGTGATCTATTAAAACAAATAAAACTGTATGACTATTATTATGAAAAAATGGTTGTTTACTCTTCAAATGACTTTGTATGTGATGGAGAATATTATCAATATCTATTTACTTAAGAAATATTCAATTGACTTTAATTTACAATTTTTATATAATTTACTTGTGGAAGATAATTCCAAAAGGAAGGATGGTTTATATGGATTTAAAAGGATCTAAAACAGAAAAAAACTTAGAAACTGCTTTTGCAGGAGAGTCACAAGCTAGAAACAAATATACTTATTTTGCTAGTATAGCTAAAAAGGAAGGTTACCAGCAAATAGGTGCAATATTTGAAGAGACTGCCAACAATGAAAAGGAACATGCTAAAATGTGGTTTAAACTATTAAACGGCGGAGATGTTAATGAAGGAATTAAAGTATCTTTAACTGATGCTTTGACTATGGCTGCTGATGGTGAGAACTATGAACATACTGATATGTACAAAGAGTTTGCTGAAACTGCAAAAGAAGAGGGATTTAATAAAATTTCTAAACTGTTTGAAATGGTAGGTGAGATAGAATCTCATCATGAAGAAAGATTTAGAAAGTTATTAGAAGCAGTTAAAGAGGAAAAGTCGTTTAAATCTGAAACTCCTAAGATGTGGGTTTGTAGAAACTGTGGACATGTTCACTATGGAGATAAGGCTCCAGAAATTTGTCCAGTATGTGCTCATCCAAAAGCATATTTTGAAATAATGTCAGAAAACTATTAGTCTATTAAGGCTAATTTTTTCATTTGATATTTATTTGTATATATGTTAAAATTTATGTATACGTACCGAGGGTATGTGATATTAGGAGGTTATGGAAATGAAGGGAATAATTTTAGCAGGGGGCTCAGGAACTAGACTTTATCCCATTACAGAGGGAACTAGTAAACAATTAATACCGGTTTATGATAAACCAATGATTTATTATCCGTTATCTGTTTTGATGGAAGCTGGAATTAAAGACATTTTAGTTATTACAACAGAGGAAGATAATTTAAATTTTAAAAGATCACTTGGTGATGGAAGTAAATTTGGAATTAATCTAGAGTATGCAATTCAAGAAAGTCCTAATGGACTTGCAGAGGCATTTATTATCGGTGAAGAGTTTATCGGAGATGATGCATGTGCGATGGTGTTAGGTGATAACATATTCTATGGAAGTGGACTTAAAGAAGTTTTAAAAGATGCGATTAAAAATACATTAAATAACAAAGCAACTATCTTTGGTTATCAAGTAAAAGATCCAGAGAGATTTGGAATTATGGAATTTGAAAAGAATGACGATGAGATTAAAGTTTTAAGTGTTGAAGAAAAACCACTTAATCCTAAAAGTGATTATGCGATTACTGGACTTTATTTCTATCCAGAAGGTGTATCTGATATGGCAAAAGAAGTAAAACCATCTGATAGAGGTGAACTTGAAATAACTTCACTTAATGATATGTATCTCCAAAAAGAAGATTTAAGAGCTTGCTTGCTCGGTGATGGTTATACTTGGTTTGATACTGGTACATTTGACAGTTTACTTGATGCTTCTAACATGATTAGAACAATTGAAGATAATAGAGATTCAGTTATCTGTTCACCTGAAGCAATTGCATATGAAAGTGGATGGATAACAGATGAAGAGTTAGAGGAAAGAGCCAAACTACTTTCTAAAAATTCATATGGAAAGCGTTTAGCTAAAAAGATAAGGAGATAATTGATGAAATTTTTAATTACAGGTTTTAAAGGACAATTGGGTTATGACATAAATAGGGAGTTAAAATCTAGAGGATATAAAGACATAATGGCTATAGATAAAGATGAAATGGATATTACTAATCATGAAGAAGTAGATAAGGTTATAACTGAATATAATCCAGATGTGATATTCCACTGTGCGGCTTTTACCGCTGTCGATAAAGCTGAAGATGAAGAAGAATTATGCACTAAAGTAAATGCTTTAGGAACAAAAAATATAACAGATGCTTCAATTAAAGTAGGTGCAAAACTATTATACATGTCAACTGATTATGTTTTTGACGGAACTAAAGATGGTATATATACTGAAGAAGATGAAGTTAATCCAAAAAGTGTTTATGGAAAGACCAAATATTTAGGTGAGATGGAAGTAAGAAGAAATCCAAATCACTTTATAACTAGAATTTCTTGGGTATTTGGAATTAATGGTGGTAACTTTATTAAGACAATGTTAAAACTATCTGATAGATTTGACACATTAAATGTAGTTGGAGATCAAATAGGAAGTCCTACCTATACAGTTGATTTAGCAAGACTGCTTGTAGATATGGCTTTTACTGATAAATACGGAACATATAATGCGACTAACGAAGGATATGTATCTTGGGCTGAGTTTGCTGAATACATCTTTAAGGTAAATGATAAAAATGTATCAGTTAATTATGTTTCAACTGAAGATTATTTAAAAATTACTGGAACAAAGCAAGCTTATAGACCTAGAAATTCGAGATTGTCTAAAGATAAACTTGAAGAAAATGGATTTGAGAGATTACCATCTTGGGAGGATGCAACTGAAAGATATAGTAAGGAGTTAAAGTTAAAAAAAGATAGATGAAAATAGATAAGAAGTTTAAAAATGTTTTAAGTATTATTGCTTTTGAGACTGCACTTAATATGTGTTTGGTTAGTGAGGCATGTGCTGAAGAGATTAGTGCAGAAACGTTAAGTGAAGCAGCCTCGATAATGCT
The DNA here is from genome assembly GCA_017511945.1 of Bacilli bacterium. Classification (GTDB taxonomy): domain Bacteria; phylum Bacillota_I; class Bacilli_A; order RF39; family UBA660; genus Coprosoma. Next base: position 17,578 of record JAFWHR010000006.1, read on the forward strand.
TATTCCAACTGTTGCCGGCATTTGTACAGTGTGTGCTTTTGGAATAAGTCATTATAAGAAAGAAAAGAAAGACAAGTTAATGCGTAAACGTCTTAAAAGAGAACTGAAATATGTACATGAAGAAAACGAAGATATTAAGTTAATATTTTAAATGAGGAGAGATATATGAAATTTTTAGTAACTGGTGGTGCAGGATTTATTGGAAGTAATTTCATGCACTATGAAGTAAATAAATATAAAGAAGATACATTTATATGTTTAGATGCTTTGACATATGCGGGAAATTACAACAATATAAAAGATTTAGAAAAAAGAGATAATTTTAAATTTGTAAAAGGAGATATAACTGATAGAGAGTTCATATTCGATCTATTTGAAAGAGAAAAATTTGATATTGTCATCAACTTTGCAGCAGAAAGTCACGTGGATAACAGCATTAAAAATCCTGAAGTGTTTTTAAATACGAATATAATCGGTACAAGTGTGCTTATGGATGCATGCAGAAAATATGGAATTAAGAGATATCATCAGATATCTACTGATGAGGTATATGGTGATTTACCTTTAGATAGACCTGATTTACTATTTACAGAAGACACTCCACTACATACATCTAGTCCTTATTCATCATCTAAAGCATCGGCTGATCTTTTGGTAATGGCATACCATAGAACTTACAATTTACCTGTCACCATATCTAGATGTTCAAATAACTACGGACCTTATCAATTTCCAGAAAAGTTAATACCAGTAGTTATATCTAAAGCTTTAAAAGATGAAAAAGTTCCAGTATATGGAAATGGAAGTAATGTTAGAGACTGGATACATGTAATAGATCACAATATAGGAGTTGATTTAATAGTTAGAAATGGAAATGATGGAGAAGTATACAATTTAGGTGGACACTCTGAGAGAACTAATTTAGAAGTTGTTAAAACTATTTTAAAACAGATCGGTAAAAAAGAAGATTTAATAGAGTACGTAGAAGATAGAAAAGGGCATGATTTGAGATATGCGATTGATTCATCTAAAGTAGAAGATGAACTTGGATGGAATTTGACATATAATTTTGAAGATGGAATTAAAGAAACTGTCGATTGGTATTTAAATAATACTGATTGGACAGAAGATATATTAAGTGGAGAATATAAAAATGCATATTCAAAAACTTTGAGGAGGCATAACAATGGTTAAAAAAATAGAGACTAATTTAAAGGATTGCTATATACTAGAACCTGATAGATTTGGTGATGATAGAGGTTATTTTAGTCCATATTTTATACAGTCAGATTTAGATGATTTAGGAATTAAATTTGAAAGAGTTGTTCAAGCTAATAGAAGTAAGAGTTCAAAAGGTGTAGTGAGAGGACTTCATTTCCAAAAAGATCCTAAATGTCAAGCTAAAATAGTTGAAGTAATAAATGGAGCTGCTATAGATGTGGTTGTTGATATTAGAGAAGGATCTCCAACATATGGAGAAAGTACTTCAGTATTACTTACTCCTGATAATAACAGACAGTTATTTGTCCCAAGAGGATTTGCTCACGGGTTTATATCTTTGGAAGATGATACTGTATTTCAGTATTTAATCGATAATGATTATGCTCCAGATATGGAGGGTGGAATTTACTGGAATGATCCAGAACTAGGAATTGACTGGGAAGGAATGTTTAAAGAAAATGGAATCGACGAGCCTTTAACTAGTGAAAAAGATTCTAAACATTTAACCTTATCTAAAAGTCCTAAATATTTTAGATATTAAAAGTTTATTTTTTCGTTATTTGTTCATATTAAAAATAGGTGAGCAGGTAATGAAAAGTAAACTTTTTTTATTTATATTATTATCTTTTTGTTTTATACCACTTATCAAAGCAGATGAAAAAGAATTAATTAAATATAGAGTTCATGTGGAGGATATTGGCTGGCAAGAATATAAAAAAGATGGTATGGTGGCTGGAACTAGTGGTATGTCTAAAAGATTAGAGGCTATTAATATTAAATCAGATGATGTAAAAATAGAATATAAAACTCATGTACAAGATTATGGATGGGAAGAAGAGTATAAAAAAGACGGTGAAATTTCTGGAACTACGGGAAAATCTAAGAGACTTGAGGCAATTAAGATTAGACTTTATGGGGAATATGCAGATGAATATGACGTTTACTATCGAGTACACTGTCAAGGATTTGGTTGGCTTGGCTGGGCTAAAAATGATGAACCAGCTGGCAGTGAGGGGTTTTCTTATAGGCTAGAAGCAATAGAGATAAAAGTATTAAAAAAAGAAGAAGGTTTTGATAGAGGTGAGAAAGCATTTTATAAAAAAAGTTTATTTTATAAAACTCATGTAAGTAATTATGGCTGGACAAATTATTCTAGTGATGGAGAAGTTTCTGGAATTAGAAAAAGTGGTGTAGAAGCTTTTTCGTTATTTTTATCAAATCCAGAATATGATGGAGATATAATCTATAAAACATTAAGTGATAGAAAGTGGGATGAATTTAAGAAAAACGGTGAAATGTCAGGAACTACCGGTAAAAGCAAAAGTATTACAGGAATAAGTATTAATCTTACCGGTAAGATGCGACAGATGTATGATGTATATTATAGAGTTTATATAGATAATAAAGGTTATTTATCCTGGGTTAAAAATGGAGAAGAAACAGGCAGTGATATTTATAAAATTGAAACTATTGAAGTTAAACTAAAAGATAAGGGTGAAAGTGAAGATATTAGTGGAACTTCTTTTTACAAGTCTAAAATAAAATATAAAACTCATATTCAGGATATAGGATGGGATAAAGATAAATATGATGGTGAAACTTCAGGAACAGTAGGTCAGTTAAAAAGAGTCGAAGCAATTGATATATCTTTAATTGATCAAGATAAAGAAGGGAAAATAAAATATAAAACTCTTGTAGAAGGAAGAAATTGGGAAGAATATAAGTATAGTGGTATTTCTGGAACAACTGGCCTTTCTAAAAAAATAGAGGCTATTAAAATAGATTTGGAAGGTGATATTAAGAACTATTATGACATTTACTATAGAGTACACTCTCAAAATATAGGATGGCTCGGCTGGGCTAAAAATGATGAAATTGCCGGAACAATAGGATATGATTATAGAGTGGAGGCTATAGAGGTAAAACTTGTTTCTAAAGATGAAAACATACCTAATGATAATTCATCTTTTTACAAAAGAGATATTGCATATAAAACCCATGTTTCAAATATAGGTTGGACGGATTACAGATATGATGGTAATTTTTCAGGAGTTATCGATCAAAAAAAAGGATTAGAAGCTTTTAACATTAAACTGTTAAATAGGGATTATAATGGTAATATAGAGTATAAGACTTATATCGAAAACTTTGGCTGGGAGAGGAATTTTAAAAGAGATGGTGAAATGTCAGGAACTACTGGCAGAAGTAAAAACATAGAGGCAGTTCAAATTAAATTAAGTGGTGATATAGAAAAATATTTTGACATATACTATAGAACTTATGTAGAAGATGTTGGATGGATGGGATGGACAAAAAATGGGGAGAAATCAGGAAGTAGTGGGTATGATAAATCATTAGAGGCATTAGAGATAAAACTTTTAAGTAAAAATGAAAGTATTCCTTTAGATAGTGATCCATATATATCTACTAATGATGGATATTATGTAATACAAAATAATAATGATAAATATTTAGATATTGATGGACTAATTAAAAGAGGAGAAAAAGTTTTCTTTACAAATAAAAGTGAACTTACAACTCAGGTTTGGAGAGTAAAAGATTTTAAAAATGGGTATTCATCTATTTTGTCGGTTAATCCTAAACTTTCTCTAGATAAAAATATAAAACTATCTAGATTTGATCAAAGTGATAGTCAAATGTGGACTTTAAAAGACCTAGGTGATGGATACTACAATATAATATCTAAAGATGGTTTATATTTAGATTTGTATGGAAGATTAAGTGAAAAAAGTGATAGTAATGATCAAAAATTTATCTTGAAAAAATTTGAAGGAATTAAGACATATAGGGGAATAGATATATCTAAATGGCAAGGAAATATTGACTTTAACGAACTTATTAAAGAAAAGCCCAACTTTATAATTATGAGAGTTGGAACTGGAAGAGGTGGTTATGAAAAGGATTCTAAATTTGACGAATACTATTTAAAAGCGACGGATATGGATATTCCAGTAGGGGCATATACATATAGTTATGCTTTAAATATGACTGAGGCGTTAAAAGAAGCAAATTTAACATTATCTTGGCTTGATAATAAAAAATTAGATTTACCTGTATTTTACGATATAGAAAACATAAATCAGACATTACTAGGTAAAGACGTTTTGACTAAAATAGCAATAACCTTTTGCGATAGAATAATTGAAAATGGTTATAAATGTGGAATATATGCGAATAAATACTTCTTAGAAGATAATCTAAATGCTTTAGAACTTTCAAAAAAATATCCAATGTGGCTCGCACATTGGACAGGTACAAATAATTATAATGATGCATTAAATGATTCATTTCATACAGATTATAGCTTAACAACATATAACTATTGGCAGTTTTCATCATTAGGAGTTTACAAAGGAATAGAAGAAAATACAGTCGATTTAGATTTTGGATATGATATATTTGATTAATCATTTAATAATTTCTTTTAGTTTTCTTATTGGTTTAGTAATTTTTAAGGCTAGTTGAATTTTTAATATCAGCTAGTTTTTTTCTATAATAGGAAGTGTTAATTATATGTTATACAGGAGAAGTATGGATAAAATGAGAGAAGATAATGTTAAAGTGTACCCAATGTCAAGGACTAAATAAAAAAGAGAGAATCTAGGCAATGGATGCAAATAGATGATTTCTGTATTGTACAGGAGTCATCTTTTTTAAATTCCATTGATATCTGTAATTATTATAATATTCAATATAA
>JAFWHR010000023.1 GCA_017511945.1 Bacilli bacterium
GTATAATGAAGATGAAAAGTTAATCAGATGGTGCCGAATATTAAGGGCAAAAACTAGAGATGAGATAATTAAAGAGCTGGGGGATGAGATTATGGATAGAGATTCTAGAGATAAACTACTAAAAGAAGTTGATAGAAACAGCAGGAATGAAGAAGTGTATGAGTTATATGAGAAATATTCTAGAGAAGAGATGGAAAGAAGAACAGAGTTAAAGGAAGCTATTGAAAAGACGACTAAAGAGGTTACAGATAAAGTGACTAAAAAAGTAAAAAAACAAAGTCAGATTGATATGGCCAAAAAGATGATTGAAGATGGTTTGGATACTCACATTATATCTAAATATACAGGTCTTTCGAAAAAAGAAATTAACTCATTATGAATGTGTGATAATGATTATATAATTTTTATAAAAAGTTTACTATAAAATAAAGTAGACTTTTTATATGAAAAATGATAAATTGTGTTTAAGATTTTTAGTGGTTTCATAATTTTTTTACAAAAAACGACAAAAATGTGTTATTATAATGATAGGTGAAGACTATGGATAAAAAATTAGTTATGATTATTGCTGTGGCAGTTATATCTATTATTTTTTTGTTAGTTATTCTAATCGTTATGAAAAGTAAGAAGAAGAAAAGATATAAAAAGATGATAGAAGATTTAGATTATCAGAAAAATGAAATTGATACTTCACAAGTTGCCCCTGAACTTGCTAAGGTCAGGGATTATATTAACAATGAAAAACTTGAGGTTATGTATGATGGTTGGAAAGAGAGACTCGATGATATAAAAGAAGTTAAGATTCCAAAGATAACTGATATGTTAATTGAAGCTGAGTATTTACTTTCTAAAAATGACTATAAATCAGCTATGTATAAAATAGCTAAATTAGAGATGGAAATATATAAGGTTAGAACTACCTCTGATTTTTTACTTGATGAGATTAAAAATGTTACAAAAAGTGAGCAGAGAAATAGAGGAAGTATAACTAAACAAAAGGCCAAATATCGAGAACTATATCAAAAATTTGATAGAATAAGAGGAGAGTTTGGAGAGTACGAAGAGATAGTCCAAAAACAGTTTCAAACTATTTCTAAAAGATTTGAAGATTTTGAAACTTTAATGGAAAGAGGAGAACTCACTGAGGTTCCTAAAATATTTAAGGTTATAGATGATATGCTTAATCATATGGACATTGTATTAGACGAACTTCCATCTATAGTTTTAATTGCTAAAAGTATTTTACCTAAGAAGATTTCTCAAATAATGAAAATTTATAACAATATGAAAGGTGAATATCCTCTTGATTATTTGAATGTTGAATATAATGTAGAAGAGGCGGAAAAGAAGATAGATGACATTTTAGAAAGGGCAAAAGTTTTAAATTTATCAGATAGTTTATTTGATTTAAAAGTTTTAACTGAGTATTTTGAAAGTTTATTTACTGAATTTGAAAAGGAGAAAGTAATTAAAGTTGACTATGAAGATGCGGCAGTTACTTTTAACAATAAGTTAGATAAAGCAAAAAAACTCGTAAAAGAACTATTTGAACAGATGGATTACCTAAATAAGATGTACAATTTAACTGATAATGACATTAAAAATTTTAATGAAGTTAAAAATGAAATAGTCGATATAAATAACGATTATAAAGCACTTCTAACAAATATGAATAGTAAGTCATTTGCCTATTCGCAGTTGACTGACAGTATTGAAAAGTTATTTAAAAGACTTACTAGTGCGGAAGATAAGTTAGATATGTCACTTAAAGTTTTAGGTAATATGCATGATGATGAGATGAGAGCTCGCCAGCAACTTACAGAAGTTAAAGAGTTACTTAGAAAAAGTCAACTTGAAATAAAAAAATACAAATTACCAATTCTTCCTAATAGTTATTATGTTGAATTAAAGGAAGCTAAGGAAGGAGTTAAAGAAATCATTAAAGAACTTGAGAAAAAACCTATTACTATTGACATTTTAAATACACGTGTCGATACGGCAAGGGATTTAGCTTTAAAGTTATATGGTAAGACTAAAGAGATGATGAAGATGGCTAGATTTGCCGAGATGGCTATAGTATATGGAAATAGATATAGATCATCTGAGAAGCATTTAGATAGGGCACTTGAGTATTCTGAAAATTTATTTTTTAAAGGTGATTATAAGAAGTCTTTAGAAGTAACAATAAATTCTTTAAATAAAATTGAACCTGGTATATATGATAAACTATTAGAGGTGTCTGATAAGAGAAATGCTTAAGCGTTTCTTTTTTCTTTTAACTATAGTATAATACTATTTGAAAGAAGTGATTATATTGAAATTAATAATGATAAAATATGGAGAATTAACAACTAAAAAAGGCAATAGAAAAGAATTTATTAGAGTTTTAAGTCAAAATATTAAAAGACTTATAGATGATGATATGATAGTTACATCTGATCTTTCTAGGATGTATATTGAATGTGAAAATGTAGAAAGTGTTTCTAAAAAACTAAAAAAAATTTTTGGAATTCACGGTATAGCCACTGTCTATAAAGTTAATAATATAGATGAAGTATTAGACGTTTCTTTAAAAATTATGGATAAAAGTAAAAAAACTTTTAAGGTTGTGACTAAGAGATCTGATAAATCTTTTAAAACATCTTCGATGGATTACAGTAGAATTTTAGGAGGACAAATATTAAAAAATACTAACTTTAAGGTAGATGTACATAATCCTGATATCATTTTAAATGTAGAAATTAGAAAAGATGGAATATATGTATATACTTCTGAGGTTAGTGGGTTAGGTGGTTATCCAGTTGGAATTGCTGGAAAGGGTTTACTTATGCTTTCTGGCGGGATAGATTCACCTGTCTGTGGATATTTAGCTATGAAAAGGGGAGTAAATGTGGAATGTATATATTTTGATTCACCTCCTCATACTTCTATAGAGGCTAAAAATAAAGTTAAAAAGTTATCTGATATAATTAATAACTATTCCGGTAGAGTTAAATTACATGTAGTTCCATTTACTCATTTGCAAGAAGAGATTTATAAAAATTGTTCTACTGATTATATGATAACCATTATGAGAAGAATGATGTATAGAATATGTGAAAAATATGCAAAAAAAATAGGGGCAAAAGTTATAATAAATGGGGAGAGTATTGGACAAGTTGCATCTCAAACTTTAGACAGTTTGCTTTGCATAAATGAGGTAACTAATATGCCAATAATAAGACCAGTTGCTACTTTTGATAAATTAGAAATAATTGAAATTGCAAAAGAGATAGGAACATATGATATAAGCATTTTACCTTATGAAGATTGCTGTACAGTTTTTGTTCCAAAGCATCCTGTTATTAAGCCCGATACCGAAAAAGCAAAAAAATATGAGAATAGTTTTGATTATGAATCTTTAATTGATGAATGCGTTAATAACATATATACTATAGATAGCTTTAAAGATGAATTCGACGACATTTTATAGGTAAAAATTACCATTAAAAAAAATGTATTAATATCCCAAATGTACACAATATATTAATGTACAGGAGGTGAAATACATGTCAAATAAGCAAAATAATCGTTTAGTTGTTCCTGGAGCTAAACAGGCTATAGAACAAATGAAATACGAGATTGCAAGTGAACTTGGTGTTAATATGGGACCAGATGCAACTTCAAGAGCAAACGGTTCTGTTGGTGGAGAAATTACTAAGAGACTTGTAAAAATGGGTCAAGAACATCTTTCAGGATATTCTAAATATTCAAAATAATTGATTATAAAGGGTGTTTATTCATCCTTTTTTTCATATACTACTTTGGGTGATGTAAATGGAATATGATTATTGTTTTGGAAACAACTGTTATAATTACTATAATGAGAAGGGTGTTAGAAATACCTTTTACAACATTTTAGCTAAAGAGCAGTCACAAGATGATCAACCTGGCATGGAATACTTAATGGATCCACTTCCTATCTTTGATAATGTAAAATACAAAGGAAGTGGAAAATTAAAAGGAAAGGTCGCTATTGTAACTGGTGGTGACAGTGGTCTTGGAAGAGCTTGCAGTATAGCTTATGTAAAAGAGGGAGCTAAAGTAGTTATCGTATACTATGATGAAGTTAGGGATGCTGAATATACTAAAAACTATATAGAATCTTTAGGAGGGGAATGTCTACTTATATCTGGAGATTTATCTAATCATGACTTTTGTAAATATGTGGTTAAAGAAACTATTAATAAATATGGGAAAATAGATATATTAGTTAATAATGCAGGTGTTCAATATCAACAAAACTGTTTAGATAATATATCTGATGAACAGTTTGACTGGACGATGAAGGTAAATGTATATGGAATGTTTTATTTAACTAAGGAAGTTTTACCTCATTTAAAAAGTGGGGATTCTATAATCAATTTATCATCGGTTACTACTTTTTATGGTGATGCGCAGCTCATAGACTATGTTACAACTAAAGGGGCAATTGTCGGATTTACGAGGTCTCTTGCTAGAAATTTAGCTTTAAAAAAAATTAGGGTTAATGCGATTGCTCCTGGATTTTTTTGGACACCTCTTCAGCCAGCTTGCTGGGTTAAAGAAAAAATACCTAGTTTAGGAGCTAATAGTGCGATGGCAAGAGGCGCAATGCCATATGAACTTGCTTCTACATTTGTGTATCTAGCTTCTGATGATTCTAGTTATATGACAGGTCAGGTTATTCATGTAAACGGTGGAGAGGTAATGGGATAAATTTGACAGTAATTATTTTAATAGTATAATACTATTCCTTGGTGAGGGGGAATATATTTGGAAGTAAATGATAAGATAATGTACCACTTTCATAAGAATGGTGTTTATGACAAAACATGGCACAGAGGAAATACAATTGATGTAGATGAGTCATTTGAAGGTAATCTACTAAAAATTACTAGAGATTTTGATACTAATGTCAACGGATATTCCTTTGAGAAATATTTACGTATTTTTTTAAATAAAGAGTACGAAAAAGGGTTTATAGATGGAATAATTAAAAACTACAATAAGAGAAAAGAGTATTTGGAACTACTTGAAATAGCAAGATGCATCATATGGGATATGAACATATTTAAAAGAGAAATGGCTTTAGAGGAAGTTAGAAAAGAGTTTTTTCCAAGTTTACCAAGTCGAAGACATTCGATATGGGTATGTGATGATAAGTCGATAGAATTTTGGTCTAAAAGGCTTGCTCCTTCACATATTACTTCACATAAGCTTTCTTTATTTGAAGTATCTCTAACTGGTAAACTGTTTAAATCTTCTGAAAATCTACTTCCAGGAGATAATCTAAGTTATGAGGAATGTATAGATGCTTCATTTGACTATTGGAATCCACACGATATAGATGATGATAAGGCTGAGTATTTATTTCAAGGGAAAGTTAAAGTTTTATAGAAAAATGTAGTATACAAAACTGCGTTTTTTTGTTATTATTTTTTTGGTGGTAAGAATGAAGATAGAAGATGATTTATTTAAAAAAAAGGAGGTTATTATAGATGAACTTATAAAATATGGATTTGTTTTAGAAAATGGAATGTACGTTTATAAAACTAAAATAACTGCCTCTTTTTTAATGGTTGTTCATGTATCTGATAAGGTTAGAGGATATATAATGGATTTAGATTTTAATGAGGAGTATGTAAATTTTAGAAATGAAAATTTGGAAGGTGAATTTTCACGTAAAATTAGAAATAAATTTACAGATGTTTTAAAGGACATTTGTGACAAGTGTTTTATGGATAAGTATTTTACATCTGATCAGGCTAATAGAATTTGCGGTTTGATAGAAGAAAAATATGGTGATAAGCCTATATTTAAATGGGATAATTACGATGGTGCTGTTTTTGAAAATAATGGTAAATGGTATGGCTTAATCATGAATGTTAGTAGAAATAAAATTGATGGTAAAAAAGGAAAAGTAGATATTTTAAATGTAAAACTCGATAAGAATAAGGTAGTTAATTTATTAAGTGAAGATGGTTACTATAAAGCTTATCACATGAATAAAAAGAGTTGGATTAGTGTCATTTTAGATGAGGTAGTTAGTGATGATAATATATTTAATTTAATCGATGAGAGTTACAGTTTTACTGTAGATAATGTTAAAAGTGACAATGAATGGGTAATGCCAATTAATCCTGGTTATTTTGATGTATTTGGTTATTTTGATTCGCAAGATTTATTTTATTGGGAAAAGAAAAATTATAAAAAAAATGATATAATATATTTGTATATTACTAAGCCTATTAAAGCGATTATGTATAAGTGTTTTGTGGAGGACATTACAGATGATTTTATGCTGGTTAGAAAGGTATGTAAATATGAGAAGAAAAAATACAGCTTAGAAGTTCTTAAAAAATATGGTCTTACTTCCGTTAGAAGTAGTAGACATATACCAAAATCTCTAAGTAAATTATTTAAGGAGGATGAAGTATGAGTGTAAATGATTATTTGATTTGGAGAGGTGATATACCTTTTAGTAAAAAACACTCTTTTAACGAGGTAGATGGATTGATACTAGCTAGGGTTTCTTATTTGCCATTTGACAAAATTATATTTGAAGATGGTGATACTTTTGAAATTATATCTTATAAGATGAGAAACCTTATAGATGACGATTATAAGATAACTTCCGATAAAGATTTAATATTTAATCTTGGAAAAAGCGTGCGTTATAGAGATTTAAAATTAACTGATTTTGTTTTAAATAAAAATAAAGAGGCTGAAAGACAATTTGGAGCGATTACTATTCATTTGGGTAGAGAGATGTATGTATCTTATATCGGGACAGATAACAGTTTAGTAGGATGGAAGGAAGATTTCAATTTGTCTTTTATGAAAAATGTACCAGCGCAGGCTTTAGGAGTAAATTATTTAAATAGTATATTAGATAAATATAAGGGTAAGGTTATAATCGGTGGACATTCAAAAGGTGGAAATGTCGCTATATATTCGTCATTGTACGTTCAAAAAAAGTATAAAAACAGAATTGTGAATGTATACAATTTTGATGGTCCTGGATTTTATGATGAGATTATTTTGAAAGGAGATCGTGATACTTTAGAAAAGGTCGTCACTTACATTCCACAAGATTCAGTTATTGGAAGGTTACTTAAACATAGGGAAAAAATTGTCATTGTAAAAAGTAATAATAAAGGTTTATATCAGCACGATATTTATTCTTGGGAGATACTTTGTACAAAAATGGTTTTAAGTGATAGAGTAACTGACTCATCTGAATTTACTAATATGGCAATAAATGAATGGCTTTTAAATACAACTGCTGAGAATAGGAAAATATTCGTCGACAGTATATTTGATTTACTTTATTCATCTGACAGTGAAAGTTTTAGAGAGCTTTCGAGAACTTGGGTGAAGGAAATACCTAATATGATGTTTGCTTATAACGATATATCTAAAGAGGATAAAAAGATAATCAGTAGTATGCTTAAAGAATTTGTGAGAGCTTCTTCACATGTATTTAAAGAGAAAAGCAGTAAAAAAATAGAGAAGATGAAGGATAATTTATTTGACAAGAAATAAACGTATAGAATTTGACTTAAAAAAGCAAAGTTATTTAATTTAATACTGGGTGTTTACTATTAACTATTTTTTAATTAAAACATTTGGAACATTGCAATAATTTTAGATAACACTTATTATTGACTGTAATTTATTAATATGTTAAAATTTAGTTGTACACGATTGATCGGAGGGTAATGATATGAATATTTATGATATTAGTGTGAAAAATAGAGATGGAAATGATGTCTATCTAAATGATTTTAAGGGTAAGGTATTAATTATTGTAAATACTGCTACTGGTTGCGGATTTACACCACAATATGAAGCTTTGGAGAATTTATATGAAAAGTATCATGAAAAAGGACTTGAAATTTTGGATTTCCCATGTGATCAATTTGGGCATCAAGCGCCTGGTAGTGATGATGATATTCATCAGTTTTGTACGGCTAAATATAATACGAAATTTGATCAATTTAGTAAGACTATAGTTAATGGTGATGATGAGAGTCCACTATTTACTTTTTTAAAAAGTAGTATTAAAGATGATGAGGTTAATGGTATAAAAAATAAGGTTACTATGAAAGGAATAAAAAAAATTAGTAAATCCTTCAAAAAAGAGGGAGATATAATTTGGAATTTTACTAAATTTTTGGTAGATGGTAAGGGTAAGGTTATAAGAAGGGTCTCTCCTATCGAAAGTCCTGAATTACTCGAAGAGGATATTATTAAGTTGTTATAGGTGATTTTTGATGTATGATGAATTGAAATTAGATAATCAGCTATGTTTTCCTATTTATCTTTGTTGTAAGGAAATTATTAAGAAATATTCTTTTTATTTGGATGAGATTGATTTGACATATACACAGTACATTGTAATGATGTACCTTTGGGAAAAGAGAAAGTCTAGTTTAAGAGATATTGGTAAAAAGTTACTTTTAGAGTCAAGTACACTCACACCGCTTGTTAAGAGATTGGAATTAAAAGGGTATTTAATACGAGAAAAGGATTTAGAAGATTCTAGGAATTTAATAATTAGAATCACTGATAAAGGATTAAATCTAAGAAGTAAGGCGTTAAATATTCCTAGTTGTATTGGTGATTCTATTAATTTAAGTGATGAAGATGCTTTAGCTTTGTATGACATTTTATATAAAATTTTAAGAAATATGGAGGTTATTAATTATGATTAAAGAGGTTAATAGTAGTAATTTTGAAAAAGAGGTTTTAAAAAGTGATAAAAATGTAGTTGTGGATTTTAATGCAGATTGGTGTGGGCCTTGTAGGATGCTCAGACCCATTTTAGAAGAGGTAGCTATGGAAAGAGATGATGGTAAAATTGTATCTTTAAATATCGATAATGAGTCTGAACTGTCTAGAAAGTATGGGGTTATGTCTATACCTTGTCTTGTCTTATTTAAAGATGGTAAAGAGTTAAATAGAAGTGTTGGGCTTATTTCAAAAGAAAAGGTAGAGGAATTTTTAAGGGGTGAGTAGATGTATGACATTATAATTGTAGGAGCTGGTCCGGCTGGTTTAACTAGTTCTATTTACGGAAGAAGAGCTTTAAAAAAGGTTTTAGTCTTTGAGGCTTTAAGTTATGGAGGACAGATTGTCAATACTTTGAAAATAGATAATTATCCGGCTATGCCAGGTGTTTCTGGCTTTGATTTTGCTTCTAAACTTTTTAATCAGGCTAAAGATTTAGGTTCAGAGATAAAGTTTGAGAAAGTTATAAAAATCGAAGATAAAGAAGACTTTAAATTAGTGACTACTAATAAGGGATCTTATAAATCTAAAACTGTTATACTTGCTAGCGGGTGTGATAATAGAAAACTTGGAATAGACGGTGAAGAAGAACTTACTGGCAAAGGTGTATCTTACTGTGCGACTTGTGATGGGGCGTTTTATAAAGGGGATAATGTTGCTGTTGTAGGTGGTGGAAATACTGCTTTGGAGGATGCTTTATATCTATGTGATATTTGTAAAAAAGTTTATTTGATTCATCGAAGGGATGAATTTAGGGCGGAGAAGGCTACTTTAGATGAGCTTAAGAAGAGAGATAATATAGAATTTATATTAAATACTAATGTCACTAAAATTAATGGAGAAGATAGATTAGACTTTATTGAAGTAACTGATAAAATGGGAAGTAAGAGAAGTATTGACGTTTCTGGTCTATTTATTGCGGTTGGAAAGATTCCTGAAAATGAGAATTTTAGAAATATTATTAATTTAAATGATAGCGGATATGTTGAAACTGGTGAGGATTGCCACACTAATATTGAGGGTATTTATGCCGCTGGCGATGTTAGGGTTAAAAGTTTGAGACAACTTGTAACAGCAGAATCTGATGGTGCAGTTGCAGCGATGGAAGCTGTTAAATATATTAATAGTAGAGATTAGAGTTTGTTGTATTATTTAAAAAATGGATAAAAATAAAGAAAAACTATTTAAATATATCATATAACTAAGACATTGACTATAGAAGACTATATAATAGTTCCCGGAAATTTAAAAGTTAAAGAAATGCTTAAAGAAAAGAGAATATCTAAACATCTAGCAAATGCTTTATTCTCTGAAATAATAAATTCTCTATTTTAAGGGGTTTTGATATTTCATGGTACACTTCCTTTTTCTGTTTCAATAAATTTTCTAACTATTTATATATGATTTAATTAGTAATTTATATATATTCAGGAGGTGAATCATGCAAACTTTACAAATAAGAAATTCAACAGTGGAATTTTTAATTTTTACAAAACAAAATAAAGAAAAAACAATTGAAGTCATAGTTGATGAAGATTCGGTATGGCTTAGTCAGAAATTAATTGCTGAACTTTTTGATACGACAAGAAATAATATTACTATGCATCTCAGTAATATTTTAGAAAAGGAATTAGACAAAAATTCAGTATGTAAGAATATCTTACATACTGCCAAAGACGGAAAGAATTACAAGACTAAATATTATAATTTAGACGCCATTATTGCAGTTGGTTTTAAAGTTAATAGCAAAAGAGCTATAGAGTTTAGATTATGGGCAATTAATGTGTTAAAGCAGTATTCTATTAAGGGTTATATTCTCGATAAAGAGAGACTTAAAAATGGCACTTTTTTAAATGAAAATTATTTTGATGAATTATTACAAGAAATTAGAGAAATAAGAATTAGTGAAAGAAACTTTTATCAAAAAATTACTGATATATATGCTACTAGTTTAGATTATAATGTTTCTTCACCAATAACAAAAGAGTTTTTCAAAACAGTCCAAAATAAGATGCACTATGCTACACATGGTAATACGTCAGCAGAAGTTATTGTGGAAAGAGCAGATTGTAGAAAAGATCATATGGGACTTACAAATTGGAAAAATTCTCCAAATGGCAAAATAATGAGGACAGATGTAGTTATTGCTAAAAATTATTTAACAAAAGAAGAAATAAAATCATTAGAGAGAATTGTTGCAATGTATTTAGACTATGCAGAAGACCAAGCGGAAAGACATATTCCAATGACTATGGAAGATTGGAAACAACGATTGGATGTATTCTTACAATTTAATGAAAGGCAAGTGTTAGATAGTCCTGGTAAAATTTCTCATAAAGTAGCAGAAAGCTTTGCATTATCAGAGTTTGAAAAATACAGAATTGTACAAGATAAGTTATTTGAATCTGATTTTGATAAATTTATGATCGAAATGAAAAAGGAAAAAATTGAATGAATGTATTATATCTTAATTTTGGGACATTTTTAAAATTGTTACATTATTTCTTGATTTTATTTTTTATATCGTTTATAATTTTTTATAGTCCTTAGAGGTGGTTTAAATGAATATTGTTGTTATAAGTGCGGTTTGGTGTCCATCATGTTTGATACTTAACAAGCATTTGAAGAAGTTAAAAGAAGATTATGATATTACTAAGTATGATTATGATTTTGATGAAGATATAGTTAAGAAATATAATGTTGGAAAAATTCTTCCTATAATTATTGCTTTAAAAGATGGAAAGGAACTTGGAAGAATTTGTGGTGAGAAAAGTTATGAGGAAATATTAGAATTTTTGAGAGGTTTTGATGTATGAAAAAGGTTTTAGTTTTTTTATTACTTATCATTATTCCTTTTAATGTTTTTGCTCTATCTGATAAGTATGTGGATAAGATTTCAGATATTACTGGAAGTAAGGTCCAAGAAGGTAAGATAAATCTCTATCTATTTCACGGGAAAGAGTGTCCACACTGCAGAGAAGAAAAAGAATGGTTAAAAGGCATTCAAAAAAAGTATAAAAATTATTTAAAGATTGAGATGTTTGAAGTTTGGCATGATGATGATAATGCTGAGGTTATGAATAAAGTTAGAGATGAGTTATCGATAAAAAGTGAAGGTGTTCCTCTAACTGTAATTGGTGATGAGCATTTTGTAGGTTTTTCTGAGGCTATATCTTCCAGAATGGAAAATACGATAAAAAATTATATTGATCTAAAAAATTCAAACGAGATAAATATTCCAATTTTGGGTAATATTGATATGAAAAAAGTATCTATTCCTTTGGTAGCTGTTATATTAGGTTTTATAGATGGTTTTAATCCATGTGCGATGTGGATACTACTATTTTTGATAAACATGCTTTTTAATGTTAAAAGTAAGAAAAAGAGATGGGTTTTAGGTTTAACTTTTTTGTCGGTTTCAGCTTTAGTTTATTTCTTATCGATGCTCGGAATTAATTTTATTTTGAGTGTAAGCGCTATAAATGTAATTAAGTATTTAGTTGGAATTTTTATATTTTGCGCGGGGTTATATAATTTTAAAAAGTATTTAGATATTAGAAATGAAGAGGCTGGATGCAGTGTAGTTGATGATAAAAAGAGAAAGAAACTAATTAATAAGATGAAAAATATAATCAATTCTAAGAGTTTTATTCTATCTTTATTTGGTATAATTACTTTAGCTATATCTGTTAATTTGATAGAACTTGCTTGCTCATTAGGTTTTCCTTTGATATTTACTGAGTTATTAAGTATAAATAATATTGAAGGATTATCTAGAATACTATATTTACTACTTTACATTTTATTTTACATGCTAGATGATATGATAGTATTTATAATATCTATGGTGACTTTAGAGATGACAGGAATTACTAATAAATATAATAAAATGTGCACTTTAGTTAGTTCCATAATTATGGTTATCATGGGAGTTTTACTTTTGTTTAAACCGGAGTGGTTAATGATGAATTTTTAAAAAAGTAATATATTTACTTTTTTTTTATTTTTAAATGTGTTAATATATTTATAGAATAGGAGAGGGTTAGAATGATACTGAGAAAGCCATATGCTGTATTTATAAAATACTTTAAGATTATGCATATTGTCATTTCGCTTTTTGCGGCACTTCTTTTGTACCGATCTTACGTTTTGTTTGGCTTTTTTAGAACTTATTCTATCGATTATAGAGCTGCTTTAGGTGATTTTACTGTAGACAAATATCTAAATGGGTTAAGTTTTGTGTTTATTGTAGTAGTAGTTATAATAAACGTTTTACTACTTTCTGTTATGCTCTATAAGAAAAAACCTAAATTATTATATGTATTTAACTTAATACTATTTATATATTTATTTGTAGTTTATGTGCTTTGCTCATCTGCTTTAGGTGATGTAGAAAGTGTGATTTTAGATATAAAGTATTCTAAAGCCTTAAGAGATTTATCTTTAATCGGTGTAATCGCTCAGGCTATCAGTTTACTTTTAACATTAGTAAGAGCAATTGGCTTTGACATTAAAAGATTTGATTTTGGGACTGATTTACAAAAATTAGATATTTCAGATAAAGATAGTGAAGAGATAGAAGTTGCTTTAAATTACGATAAAGATGAGACTATTAGAAATGCTAAATATAGATTTAGAAATATTAAATATGCATATTTAGAGCACAAGTTTATTATCAATACTGCCGTTATAGCTATAGTTATTGCTATTTCCCTCTATTCGTTTTTTAAGATTAGTTCTTATACTGATAGATATAAAGAGGGCGAGACTTTTAGCGTTGGAACTTATACTATGAATGTACTTGATTCATATATTTTGAATACTGATTCTAGTGGAAAAGACCTTGTTGTTACAGATGGTGAAGATGCTGGAGCTATTGTTGCTATTAGATTTCAAGTTAAAAGTTATTCTAATAAATCTACATTTAATACTGGTCTTACCAATCTTAGAATTAGTGGACTATCCTATGCACAAGATCTTGATGTTGCTAAAAGGCTTTCTGATATTGCTGAAGGGTATACTGGTCAGGAACTTTCTGATGAGTTTGAAACTTATCTAATTGCTTTTGAGGTTTCAGATGCTCAATCTAAAAAAAATATGAATTTAAAGATAAATGATAGTACTAGTTTTGTCGATGGAAAAATTGGTGCGAAAAATGTTTTAATTAAGTTAGATCCAACTGATCTTAGAGAAGAAAATTCAAATGTCTTTAGTAAAAAAATAGGTGAGACTATTTCTTTTGACGATAGTATACTAGGTTCATCTAGTTTAACTGTTAATTCTTTTGAAATAAATAATAAATTTAAATTAGATTATGAGTATTGTTATGGACAAGATAAATGTATGACTTCTTATGAGTATGTGACACCAACTGCTACTGGTAATTATTTTAAAACTTTAATGAGAATAAATGGTAATATGTCTGCTGATAGAAATGTAAATACTGATGTATATGATCTGAGAAGTTTTCTAAATTCATTTGGTACTATTACATATAAAATCAATGACAATTTGATAAGTAAAAAAATAGAGTCAGAAGCTGTAAAACCTAAGGTTTCAAAAACTGATGATATATTTATAGAAATTCCATATGAGGTTAAAGATGCTTCTGAGATATATTTATCATTTAAAATAAGAAATCAAAATTACAAATATACTTTGAAATAAAAAAAAATTATGATATAATGAAAAGGAGGATAGGAAAAGTGAAGAGAATAAGATATTTGATGTTTGTCATGCTGTGTGCTTTTTTATCCCCTTTAGTTACTAAAGCTCAGTGCACGGATCAAAGAATGGCTGAACTTAATAAGATAGCTAGTAATGTACAGGTTAGTTATAATTATGAACTGACAAACGATAACATGATATATCATGTGGAACTATCCAATATAACTGATGATATTTATGTGGTTGATGATGAAGGTACTATTTTTAGCACGTCATTATATAATAAGGATTATGGTGATGCGTTGGAAGAAGTTTATACAATCTATTCGAATGATGCCAATTGTTATGGAGAAAAACTCATAAGTAGAAATCTGAAATTACCTTATTTTAATATATACTCTCAACTTGAAGAATGTAAGGGAAAATTAGAAAGGCCGGAATGTCAAATATGGAGTCAATCAGGAGTTAATGATGGAGAACAAATAATTTCTGAAACGTCTAAGCAGGAAAGTGTAAATAAATTAAGTGATGGAGGCTCGAATCTTTCCATAATATTTGTCTTTGTATTTATATTTGTTGCTTTATTATTGTTTACGATAATATTTATGAAAAAAATAAAAAAGAAATGAGGATAAAAAAATGAAGTGTATGAAAAAAAACTTTAAAATTTTTGTATTTTTATTTGTATGTACTATATTTTTTGGTGTGTCTGATGTTCATGCCTTAAGTAATATAGGATCTACAGGTACGGGTTATACCAAAAACGAATCCGAGCGTGAATACTCTATAAAATCTAATGGTAAAGAATTTTCTGCTGATTGTGTCAATTTTAATGCTTTTGATCCTTATGAAATATCGTATAAGGCAGTCAGTCTAAATGAACTGTTTAGCAGCATGCGTGACGCATGTGGAAAATCCAACTTTGATAGTGGACAGCTCGATGAAAAAGTAAAAAAACTCGGAGGTATTAAATATTATTTTTCTAAAATTTTAAAGAAAAGGAATAGAATTACGCAAACTGCAATGTGGAAGTTTCTTGTTGAGGCAGGTTTATTAAATGATGTTCATAGTGATGATAATGGCAGAAATTGGCTTGCTGTTAGAATAGCTGAAATTAATAATTTTAATCCAATGTACAATGATGCCAAAAAGTGGTATGAAAATAATAAAGGTTCTATCAAAGTGAGTGCTGTTGGGTGGATTCCTACTTCTGTCACTGAACGTTGTGAACAAGAATTAATTGAACTTGAAGTTGAATATAGTGCAGCAGATTATTCTTTAGATATTGCTTGTGAAAACTGTGATTCTGAAGTTCCAGATAGTAAAGCTATAGTTATTCAGGATTCTACTAACTGGGACGATATAAAAAGAAGTTCAGAAATTTCTGACAATGATAGGCAATGCAAAGGTTTAAAATTAAAAAACTATTATAAGAAAACTAATGATGGAACTTACTGTAGAGAAGAATATCATGTTTATTATCCTACTTACAATAAGGTTACTAAGAAATTAAGGGCTATTACCGGGAGATATTTTACGGTAAATGCTAAAGGGGAAAAGGATTTAACAGAAGCAGAGAAAAATTCTGGGGTAAAATCCTTGGAAGTTTTAGAAGATAATATTTTAAATTTCGCCCCTATAAAGGTTACTAAAGTAAGACAATGTCAAGGTGGAAATATAAGTGAATACTCACAGAATAATGATATTTCTGAATGTAGTGGTGGAGATTCAAATGGAGATATAATAATTAATTATAATGAAACTAAAAATGGTGGTTATAGTTATAAAGGAAAACTTAAAACTTATGGTTGTAAAGTTGAAACTCCAAGATTGGAAAATGGAATGCTTACTCAATCAAGGACTTGTTCTTATACACTTGATGAAAATGTATATAGGTATATTAGAATGAGTGATGGAAAATCTATTGAGGATGGGGACAATATTGATAAGCAGAAAAATGCATATAAAGATGTAGGCATTAGTAATCTCCCAGTATCTATGAGTAATAGTGAAAAGGTTAGTAATACTATTGCATCTGTTCAGTTCCAGTATGATTTACCTAGTTGTTCAAATTTAAAAAAAGTTTATGATGATGGTGGTAATTGTTTTAATAATAAAAAAGATAATGAAGATAATATTTATAAAAAGTATAGAAACAAAAAAACGATTGAAAATGACAATATTAATAATACTGCTTGTGTCAAATTATATGGCAATAGTGAGTTAGGAAAGAGCAATTCTAATGTTGAAAAATGTATAAGTGACAGACAAACTAATAAATTTGGAGATAAAGACAAGAATTGTATTGATAAGAATAAAATTGGAAAAACTGATAATTATGTTTGTGAGATAAACAAGTGTGAAAGCGCGGATGAAGCAGAAGCACTTAAAGTTGCTTGGAATCCAAAAGAAAAATATTGCTGCGCACCTGGACAGTCATATATAAAACAAACTGGAAAATGTGAAGATAGCGGTAAGCCAACGCCAGTTTGTGTAGGTAGTGATTGTAAACCTACACCTGAATGTGTTGAAAATGGAGACATGACTAATTGTGAAGAAGGTTACACATGTAATACTGATACTAAAAAATGTGTTCCAGACAAACCAAAGAGCAAATGTGATTTACTTGGATGTGGTGATGCTTGTTGTGAGGGAGCAGATGGACATGCATACTGTGGTGTTAATATAAATGGAGAAGTATTATGTGCTGGTAAGCCAACTCCTATAAATGGAGAATTAGGAGTATATAGAACTATTGATCCAACTAGTCCATTTACAAATCAAGAAGGAACTACAAGAGAAACTGGAGATAACTGGTGTAATTATAACGTTGATGGAAAAGATTGCAGTACAACTTATAAAAATGCCGTTGTTAATACAGTAGTTTCTAAAAATAGTAATAAAACAGAAGAAAATGCAATGTATAAAGTTGAATTAGATTCTAAAATGATTAATGAGATTAGAAAGTACAATAAAAACAATAGTTATGATGACTTTACACTAAAATGTGATTCAAAAGGTGATAACTGTAAGATTAAGAAATTCAAAGAAAAAACAGGTTTAGCTTTTGAAGGAAAATGTGCTAATGCTAGTGGTACTAGTTTTGAAAGTTGTAGCAGAGATTAGAAGGTGGTGAGAATATGAAAGAATCATTTTGGGGAATATTTGTTGTATTTTTAGGAGTGACAGCTTTAACATTAATAGTTTTATTTCAGAATCTCACTAATACTGACCAGCACAACTCTCAACTTTTGGAAGAGGTTACAGAAGCTGCTATGAAAGATTCTATTGACTACGCTGAGTATAGAGATTCTGGCAATTTAAAGATTAATAGAGAAAAATTTGTTGAAAATTTTGTTAGAAGATATGCTGAAAGTGCGAGTAGATCTAGAAACTATAAAATACTATTTTACGACATTAATGAAGTTCCACCTAAGGTTAGCGTTGGAGTTAAAAGTGGAGTTGTCGGTGTAGGTGGAAATGAGCAGATAACTTTTGATTTAAACAATAAGGTTGATGCCATACTAGAGACACCTTATTAAAAATGAAAGAATGAAAGGATTGATAAAATGGAAAATTTGTTGGGGTCAGCAAAGAGATTATTTAAAAACAAAAATACGGTGACTATAATTGGTGTTGTGGTAATACTTGTACTTTTATATATCGGTTATAGTGCTCAAATTAATAATGCAGTATCTCCAATTACTGTTCCAGTTGCGGCTGAAACTATTCAGCCTCGAACTGAGATTACTGATGATATGGTTAATACTATTGATATGCCAAATATAACTGTTGGAAAGAACGTTATTACATCTAAAGGTGCAATTGTTGGAAAGTATTCAAATATCAATTCAGTTATTCCAGAAGGAAGTATGTTTTATACTGAAACTGTAATTAGTAAAGATGATTTACCTGATGCAGCTTTTACTAAAGTTAAATCTGGAGAAATTGTATACAGTTTCCCGGTTAATATGGAAAGTACTTATGGTAATTCTATTTTTCCAGGAAATAAGATTGACATTTACATGAAAGTTGGAGATGGAACAGATGAGAAAGTAATGATAGGTAGACTTATAGAGAATATTGAAGTTTTAGCTATGAAAGATTCATCAGGAAAGGCAGTTTTTGAAAATACTAGTGAAAGTAGAACTCCTTCAATGATGATATTTGGCTTAAAAGAGGATTTATGGGTACTATTGAGTAAAGCTTCATATTTAGCTACTCAGGGTGTTGAATTATTCCCGGTTCCACATAGTGGTAGTGTTGATACTTCTGGTGCAACTCAAGTTTCAACTCAACAACTTGTAGATTACGTAAATGCTAGATCTGTAGATATACCTGTAAATACTGAAACTCAGGTTGATGTATTAGTTCCTAAAGCTACTGAAACAGGAGGAACTCCTAATGTTGTTACTATTACTTATCCTGAGGGATGTGGAACTACTTATACATGTACATATAAGAAAGATAGTGCAAAAGAAGTTACTGTTAGTAAAAAGACAACTGCAACTGTTAGATACACTTCAAATGGTTTACTAACTGCAACTGTAACTGAGAAAAATGGAACTGTTCACACATTATCTACTAATATACCAATGACTAATTCAACTACTGATCAAAACAGTACATCTACTAATGGTCAAAATAATACATCAACTAATACTACGCAGAGTCAGATAGTTAGATAATAGGGGAGTTTTAATGGATACTAATTTTGATCAAATTGATTTTGGTGCTTTAAAACCTTATCTAGAAAATGATGATATTACTGATATTTCTTATGATAATGATGGACAAATACATTTAAAAACTTTATCAAAGGGAATATTTAGAGTTGAAAATCCTGCTATAAATAATGCTTTTATGGAGAAACTTGCCTTTCAGTGTTCAAATGTAATGGGTAAGACATTTAACATGGCTCACCCGTTCTTGGACGCTGAAAGTGCAGAACTTCGTTTAGCTTTTATTCATGAGAGTGTTTCTAGAAATGGAATTGCTTGTGTTTTACGTAAGACACCAGCTAAAATAAGGCTTCAAAAGGAAAAAATAGTTGAAGATAAATATGTTGAATTAGATATAATTGATTTTTTAGAGTATTGTGTGCTTGGACATTGTAATATTATTGTAAGCGGTGAAACTGGTTCTGGCAAGACTGAGTTTGTAAAGTATTTAGCTTCTAAAATTGCTGATAATGAAAAGATAATTACAATAGAAGATACTTTGGAACTTCATTTGGATAGAATATTTCCATATAGGGATATTGTTGCTATGAAAACTAACAATATTGCATCTTATACTGATATATTGGAAGCTTGTATGAGACAAAATCCTAAATGGATTTTATTATCTGAGGTTCGTTCTGCTGAGGCAGTTTTAGCAGTTCGTAATTCGATATCTTCTGGTCATTACATTTTGTCTACTATTCATGCTGATAAAGCAGCTTCAATACCAAACAGACTATATAGTTTACTTGAGACCAATCAAGATTTGGAACAGTTTATGTCTTCTATTTGTAGATATATTCAGTTAGGAATCTATATTAGAGGATATACTGATAAAGAAACTCACAATTTTAAAAGAGAGATTGCTGAAGTCACTGAATTTTATGTTACTAATGATACTAATAAAGCAGGACACAATATAATATACCGTAAAGGTGCGGATGGTAAGATTATTAGAAATAATCCTTCACCTTATTTAATAGATTATCTAGAGGTTCAAGGTGTATTTTTACCTAAGGAACTTCAGAATATGTCTGATGGTAATTCTGAAGTTAACCGTATTCAGGGTTCTCAAAGTGTAAAACCGAATGTAGTTAATACTCCAGAAATTAATCAAACTACACAGGCTGTAAAACCGAATGTGGTTAATACTCCAGTAGTTAATCAAGCTACTCAGGATGTAAAACCGAATGTGGTTAATACTCCAGAAGTTAATCAAACTACTCAGGCTGTAAAACCGAATGTGGTTAATACTCCGGTAGTAAGTCAGACTTTACAGGATGCAAATCAAACTAATATAAATAGTGAATAAAGGAGGGCTTTTATGACGTTTATGATTTTTATCATTATTTTGGTTGTTGCTGTATTTGTAATACTATACCGAAATAATAGTAATACTAACAATGTATATAAATTTATTAATACTAAGTTTAATTTTGTATATGAAAAGTACGCTCCTTATTCTTTTAAAGTAATTAGAGCAAAGGTTAAAGAACTTGGACAAGAGTATACTACAAGACAGTATGCAGTACAGATTTTGACGTTTGCTTTAGGAGCTGGCGTTGTAACATATCTATATTTCTTTAATATAATCATTTCTATTATATATGCATTTTTAGCTGTATCTGTAATACCTTATTTAACTTATCTAAGGTGTAAGAGACTATATAGTGAATTTATATTTGAACAGATACAGGTATATACAACTAATACGATTATGGAATTTGCAACTACTCAGTCTTTTGTTAAGGCTCTGGAAGGTGTGTATGAGTCTGATGTATTAGAGGATCCTGTTAAATCTGATGTTAAGACTATGATTGATATGGCATATGAAAATGGTACTATTGATCAGTCTTTAGATTATATGAATTCTAGATATGATTTCTATATTGTTAGAAATATGCATCAGTTATTTTTACAGATAACTAATGAGGGTTCTAGAGATGCTGGTGAATCTTTAGAAAATATGAGTCAAGATATAGATATGCTTGTTGAAAGTGTATATAGAGATAGAATTGATAGGGCAGGCTTTCATAAGAAGTTTTTACAATTTGGTATAATTTTATATCTGATGGTAATGCTTGTTCAGTTTATGCTTGGACAGGAAACTTACAATGAGATGCTTGAAATATGGTATGTTAATTTACTTTTACATGGTATTATCTGGATCAATACATACTTCTTACTTTCTGGTGAAAAATATTATAATGAAGATGTGGGGGCGGAATAATGAGTACAGGATTTATGTTTATATTAATAGGTATAGTTTTAGTATTCTTGCTCGAATATAACAACCACTTTTCTTCGAGAAAGTTTATTAAAGATAATTCAGTTTATTTTAATGGACTTATGGAGTCAGATTATAAGTTTTTATTAGAAGTTAAGTATGGAAAAAGTGATTTAGATATAGAGAAACTTTTTAATCAAAGGGTTAGAAATGGTTTGATTACTATTGTAGTTTTATTCTTTATATTTTTACAGAATATTAACTTTACTTATATAGTTGCTGCTGTTTTGGCAGGATTTGGAGTGTTTAAAGTTCAATATTTACAATTAAAAAGTTTTTATAAAGCTAATTTGAATAGAATCAATTTAATGCTTCCATACTATTTAAAGGGACTTGAAATATTGATTCAGCATTATACTGTTCCTGTTGCTTTGGCAAGGTCAATTAATACAGCTCCTGAGATTTTTAAACCTGGTCTTGAGAGATTAATTGCAAAAATAGATGCGGGTGATTCTTCTGTTCAACCTTATATGGATTTTGCTCAGGAATATCCTGTTAGAGATTCTATGAGAATGATGAGACTTTTATATAGACTTGGTTTAGGAAGTCAAGAAAATAAGCAAGAATCATTACTTATGTTTTCTAGAACTATTTCTACTTTACAGAATAAGGCTAGAGAGCAGAAGTATCAAGAACGTTTAGATAAAATGGAAAGAAAGACAATGGTAATGCTTTTTGCAACTGGTGGTGGCATACTTTTGTTTTTACTACTTTCAATGATGATGATGATGAATTTTTAGGTATTTACAATTTTATTAAATGTGATATAATTAATTATAGGAAGGATAGGTGATATTTTATGAAAGAAGCAGCTGGAGAGGCTAATTTAACTGTTGTTGCGATTATTTTGATTGGAGTTGTTGTGGCTGTTGCTACACCACTTATAGGTACTTTAACTAATAATACTGCTGATCGTGCTTGTTGCATGGATTCTGGTGGTACTTGGGACGGTGGCAAATGTAATAATGCAGGAACATCATATCAACAATGTAAACAGGATGCTCAAAACAAAAGTGGTAAAAGTGGTAATTGATAAAATTATGCTTGCTAAAGACTAGCAAGCCTTTTCTTAAGTTTAAAGGGGTGATGATACTTTGAGACAGAGTATTGGAAGCACATTTCTTTATAATATGATTTTTGTATTTATTTTGATTGTTTTTGGTTTGCTTACGGCAACTTTAAGTTATTACAAAGGTTATAAGGTAAATACGCGTATATTAAAAGCTATTAAAGATAATAGTGGATACAATGATAAATCTCGTAAGGAAATTGAGAGGGTTTTAAAGGGAATAGGTTATACTATCGAAAGTAGTGGAGTACAAAGTACCGGTTGCCCAGAAAAAAGAGGTAATTTAGAAGCAAAAAAAGATTTAAGTAGCAGTTATCTATATTGTGTTTACTATAATCCACATGATGTTAGTAAAAAAGATAAAGAAAATGGAAAGAACTATTATAGTTATAGTGTAGTTACATATATATACATCGATTTGCCTATAATAGGTAATTTGAAGATACCTGTTTATTCTAAGGGTGAGAGAATATATCAGTTTAACTGTACAAGTAAAGGTAATCAAAAGTGTGTAAGAAATTAAGCATAAAAAAAGTGGAGGTACTTTATGAAAGAGGCTATTGCAAATGCTAATGTTTTTAATTTGATGATCGTATTTATCGTTATATTGATGGCTTTCTTTGTAGGGTCTTTAGGTTATTCTAAAGCTTTTAAGGTTAAAGATTTTATTATTAACGAGATTGAAAGAGAAGAAGAATATGATGATAAAACGATGAGTGAGAATATAGATAAAACATTAAGTGATATAGGTTATAGGGTATCTAAGAGTAATACTAATAGATGTAATGATGTTATGAATGCTGAATTTGGTTCTTCAAATTCTAGAGTAACTGTTGCAAATACAAGTAGTAAATATGAGTACTGTGTATTTAAGATAGTAGATGATAATGGAGCAAGGTCTTCTTATAGATATAGGGTAATTGCCTATATGTACTTTGACATTCCAATAATAAATAATTTACTTAAAATACCAGTAAAAGGTGAGACTATAAGTTTTACGACTATAAACAGTTAGGAGGGTTTAAAAATGAATGTTATAATAGCAAATAAATATAGAGATGCACTTAGTAATTTAGATATTGAGGTTATTAAAAAACTCGAAGGTGAGTTTACTGTTGGGGAAATTGTTGAGACTTTTAAAAACTTTTTCTTTCAAAAGATGATACTTGATATAACTGCTTTAAAGGATTATAAAAATATTAAAACTTTACAAGAGTTATCTCTATCTTTAGATATGGATAGATTAGTTTTATTATTAGATGGTTCGCAGGAGACGGCTACTCCTGAGTATTTGTCTGATTTAATATCTATGCACATATACAATTTTACTATGAATGTTGAGGGTGTTAAATGGCTTTACGATCATCCAAACAGTTATAGAGATGTAGCTCAGTATCATCAATTAGATACTAATCACAGTGCGACTTATGTAATGCCAAATGTTGACGCTGGATCATATAGTAATGATGTTAAAAGAACTACTATTATTTGTTTAAAAGATTTAACTCAAGGAGCAGGAGCGACTACTTTAGCATATATAATGAGAAAGCAACTTGCTAGAAATTATACGGCTGTGGCTATTGAGGTTGATAAACATGATTTTGTATATTTTGATGATAAGAATTTGGTAAGCACTTCCAATAGTGAACTGGGTAATACTATTGCTAAATACAGTTCTATGGATGCAATTATTATAGATGCTAACAAGTCACCTGCTGCTGAGAGTTTATCTAATGAAGTTTTCTATTTGCTTGAGCCTTCTAAGATTAAAATTAATAAACTTTTGTCTCACAATCCTAAGGCTTTTAGTGGAAATAATAAGAATATCGTTTTAAATCAATGCATGCTTAGTAATCAAGATATATCTGATTTTGAATATGAAACTAAACTCAGTATTCACTCTAAATTGCCACCTTTAAATGATCAAAGTGATGAAAATGTTCAGTTAGATGAATTTTTAAGTAAACTTGGATTTTATAAACAAGTTAAAGATGCTGGCACAAAGAAAGGACTATTTAATAAGTAGTTCTTTTTTTGATAATAAAAAAAGAAGGTTTAAATTTTCCTTCTTTGGTTTATGTTTATAATGAGTTAATTTCATTTTTTGAAAGACTGGTATATTTAGATATAGCATTAACATCCAAACCATCAGCAAGCATCTTTTTTGCCATATCAATCTGGCTTTGCTTTTTAACTTCTTTGGTCGTCTTTTCAATAGCTTCTTTTAACTCTGTTCTTCTTTCCATCTCTTCTCTAGAATATTTTTCATATAACTCATATACTTCTTCATTCCTGCTGTTTCTATCAACTTCTTTTAGTAATTTATCTCTAGAATCTCTATCCATAATCTCATCCCCCAGCTCTTTAATTATCTCATCTCTAGTTTTTGCCCTTAATATTCGGCACCATCTGATTAATTTTTCATCTTCATTATACTCCATTTTAGATGCGGCTACAAGGTCAATATTATCAATTCTAAATTTAGAAGAATATAAGTATCTATCTTCATCATTACTTATCATATAATACGTTCTTCTAACTCTTCCTCCATTACAAGCTACATTGTTAAGTCTTATCTGCCATGATGAACCTATATTACTATAATCATCCCTATATTTAAGCTGCTGGCCATGCACTTTAGATAAAAACACTAAATCTCTTTCTTTTCTTCCAATAGATGATGTATTAGATATTTCTATGTTTATCTTTTTATCATTTAAACTCAATAGTAAATCAACTTGTTTACTCTTTTCAATTTTACTATCTTGCTTTAAATCTCTAGATAA
>JAFWHR010000024.1 GCA_017511945.1 Bacilli bacterium
AATTTCTAACACAAATGTTATTTTACTATCTTCTTTGCACAAAATCAAATTCTAAAAATCAAAAAACGCCCTTTAAAATAGACGTTTCTCTTTCACATTGTTTTCCATCTAAGGAACTGGAATTTACTTTTTTAATTCACATGAGATTTTTTATAGTATCTCTGTGTTTCATTATTTATGTTTTGTTTTTTTATGTAGCAATTTATTGTTTATTGTAATTTCATCTATCATATCTATAGGTTGATCTAATTTTTCATCGATAAGAATTAATTTTTTTTCAATATTTGCATTTTTATCTATCAATTGTTTTTTTCTTTTTTTTATTTGTATAATGGTGTTTTTAATATCTGAATCTTTTTCTTCAATTTCTAATATTTCCTGCTCTGTATCAATAACTTTTTCTAAGTAATTATTTTCAGAAATAAAACTTTCTAATTTATCAAGTAATTTTGAAGGTATTTTTTCAAGTAATGAAAGTATACTATTATATTCATTTAAGTCATTTCTTTTTCTATTTAATCTTATAAACATTTCTTGTCTTATTTCCATATAGTAGTTTATTAATAAATCGCATTTCCACATTTCAGCATTATTTTTTTCTTTTTTTAGTTGAAGTAGTGTCTTTTCTGTCTCTAACATTGTAATAATCATTTCAATTTTATCTTTCATTTTTGTCCTCCTTTCTATATTTACTGAGTTTTTTCTTTGAAGCGAGCTATATTTTAACATATTTTTTGCTATAATACAAATTATTATATGAAAAAGTGTAATTTTGACAAATAAATTTTAAAATGATAGAATACGTCACAAAAGGAGGTAATTTATGGCTTGGAAGGGAAGGAATTTGTTTGATTTTTTTCCAGACAGTACAACTGATGAAGTACTAAATGCATTTAATTATTTATCTGACAAGAGTAAAGGAAATTTAATGCGTGCTTTTGGTGAAAAATTGGATAGAAGGGATATATGGTTTACTCTTTTACCTTCTGATAGGAGAAAGATCAATTCAATTATTAATATTACTCTTAAAAATAAAATTGAGCGACTTGAAAATGGTGAGAAATTAAATAAAAAGGGTGTTAAAAGAACTAAAGAGGTCAAAAAAAATAAATTTACACGAGAAAAAGAAATTGAGATGATAAAAAGGGCGAAACTTTCTTTTTATGATAAAGTTTCTGATGATTTAAAGGATTTATATTTTAAATATTATTGTGAAGTTTTTCCTGTTTTTAAAAATAGTTTTGATAAAGCATCTTCTTCTGATAAAAAGATACTTCTAGAAGAAGCTATTGAAAATTCTAAAAGATGGAGAGATTTATTTATTGAACAAAATCAGGGACTTGTTGGTTATATAGCCGGTAATTTTTATGCGGTTTCTCGTGATGATGCTATGCAAGAAGGTAATATTGGAATGCTTGTAGCATTAAAGAAATTTGATTTAGAAAAAGGTTTGAAGTTTTCATCTTATGCATTTTATTGGATCAGAAGATATATCATTAAGTATAACAATTGGAATGATTCTATTGTTAGAAAACCTGATAGTACTGGAACGCTCTTTAACAAACTAAAACAAGAACAAGCAAATTACTATCAAAAACATCATTGTTTTCCTGATGATGATCTTCTTTCGGAAATTGCTGGATGTTCTTTATATATGGTGAAACAATTTAGATATTATACTGCATATATTGAAAATCCTGTACAAATTGATGCTCCTATTAGTGATAATAATAAAAGGACAATTGAAAATATTGTTGAAGATGTACAGCTAAATTTTGATGATGATGTTGAAGATAGTTTAATAACGGAAAGTATTATCGATTGGGTGGGTAATAATATCGATGATAAGTCTAAATATATTTTAATTAGAAAGTATGGATTGGATGGAGAAGGAAGACATACAAATAAAGAAATTGCAAAAGAGCTTGGGATTTCCACACAAAGAGTTTTTTATATAAATGAGAGGACGCTAAAATCAATTCAAAAATTTAGTGAAGAAAGTGAGGGCACTTTAGAAAAATGTAGAGATTTATTATCATTTAAAATATTAAAACTTCATTATATTTCAAATATGTCTTATGATAAAATTTCAGATGATTTGGGTATGGATTTAAATGAGGTTTTAGAACTTTCTAAGTGTGCTTTGGTAAAACTTAAGTCAAAATATGATTATAAAAATGGAAAAATTATAAAAAAACGAGGTATAAAATAGAAAGTGGTATAATTTTTCTTGACAGGAATATGTTTTATGTGTATAATCTTTTGTGTAATTTGAAAAAGGAAAGCGGAAGTATCCACTTCTCACCTGAGCATGTTATAAGTGCTGGGTAAATGCCAATTTAGTTATTAACTGATGGGTGAAGTGGATGCTTATAGCATTCACTTTTTAAATAATGGAGGTGTCTAGTATCGCAAGAGAAAAAGATTTGTATATCAATGAGCAAATACGTGCTAAAGAGGTTATGGTTATAGGACCAAATGGTGAACAACTCGGTGTCAAACCTATTAAGGATGCATTAACACTTGCATCATATGCTGGGTTTGATCTAGTTCTTATGAATCCTGGTGGAAAACCGCCTGTATGTAAGATTATGGATTACAATCGTTATAAGTATGAAAATAAGAAAAAACAGAAGGAAAATATGAAAAGGCAAAGGGAAGCTAATTTAGATATGAAGGAATTTAAACTTTCTGTTACTATTGATACTCACGATTTTAATACTAAACTTAGGAATGCTAGAAAGTATTTGGAAAAAGGACATAAGGTTAAGGTTAGTTTAAGGTTTAAAGGTAGAGAGATTACTCACAGCAATTTGGGTAGGGATGTACTCATGAGATTTGCTGATGAGTGCAGTGATATTTCGTCTATAGAAACTAAACCTAAGATCGATGGACGTATTATGGCTATGATACTTGCGCCAATTAAAGTTAAATAGGAGGAAGAGATATGGGAAGTAAAGTTAAAGCAAAAACTCATAAGGGTTTATCTAAGGTAATAAAAGTTAGAAAAAGTGGTTCTATTAAGTTTCAACCCGCTAACAAGTTACATCAGACAACTAATAGAAGTAATGCTTCTAGAAGAAGAAGACATCAAGATTCAGATTTAAGTGGTAGTGATTATAAGAGACTTAAAAGTATTATTTAGTTAGAAGGAGGAGTTATATATGAGAGTTAAAGGTGGAACTGTACACCGTGCGAGAAGAAAAAAAGCACTAAAACAAGCCAAAGGTTATTTTGGTAGTAAACATAGACTTTATAAGACTGCAAAAGAGCAGGTAATGCACTCTTTAGCATATGCTTATAGAGATAGAAAGAATAAAAAGAGAGATTTTAGAAAACTTTGGATTACAAGAATTAATGC
Organism: Bacilli bacterium; assembly: GCA_017511945.1. Classification (GTDB taxonomy): domain Bacteria; phylum Bacillota_I; class Bacilli_A; order RF39; family UBA660; genus Coprosoma. The sequence goes on from JAFWHR010000024.1 coordinate 3,362, forward strand.
TGCTTGTAGATTAAATGGAATTAGTTATTCTAAATTTATTAATGGTTTAAATAAGGCCGGAGTAGAGGTTAACAGAAAGATGCTTGCTGAGATTGCTGTGGATAATGAAAAGGCTTTTGCTGAACTTGTTTTAACTGCTAAAAACGCATTAGATGGAAAAGTTTCTAAATCAGCAGTTAAGCCAGTAGCTGACAAAAAAGAAACTACTAAGGAAGTTAAGTCTGACATTTCTAAACTTACTGTTCGTGAACTTAAAGAGATGGCTAAAGATAAAAATATTTCAGGTTATTCGACAATGAAGAAAGCTGAACTTATTGAAGCTTTAAAATAAGGACAGGTTCCTTATTTTTTTAGAGGTGTATATGAAAAATTTATATATCGATTTTGATGGGGTAATCTGCAATACTATTGAAGTTACTTATAGTGATATGAAGAGTATGAAAATAGATTTGAATGATACTGAAGAAGTGAGGAAATACTATAGGGATTTAAATTGGGACGAGTTACTTGAAAGATGTAAAATAATCAATGATGCTTTTGATAATATTAAAAAAATCATGAATAGTGGAAAGTTTGATACATCTATACTTACTCATGTAAACTCAATGGATGAAATTACTTCGAAGGTAAAATTTATAAGAAATTATTTAAAAGATGTGACTATAATACCTGTTCCTAAAGATATTTCTAAAACAGAGATGATTAATGCTAGATTTTCGATATTAGTTGATGATTTTAACGGGAATTTAGATGAATGGAAAGCAGCTGGTGGAATAGGTGTAAGGTTTGATTTAGATATGGATAATAAAGGTTATTTAGTAATCGATCGTTTAGATAGTCTTTTAGAATTGTTTTAATTGGAGTTGAATATATGTTAATACTTGCAAAAGCTGTAATGGCTATAATGTTAGGTTTTACTTTTTCTGCTGCCTTTGGATATTTTGTAGTTAAATTTTTTAAGAAAAAACATATAAATCAAGAGGTTAGTGAAACACTTGGAAAAAGGCATTTAGAGAAGAATGGAACACCTACTATGGGTGGGATAATATTTATTATTCCTACAGTTATAATAATGATTTTACTGATTATAACTGGAAGGATAGAGTTTTCAATTAATTTATTTATAGTTTTATTTGTCTTTGTGGCTTATGCTATTTTAGGTTTTATTGATGATATGCTCATAGCTGTAAAACATAACAATGAAGGACTATCTATATTTTGGAAATTGACTTTACAGATATTAATTGCTTTAGTATTTTTCTATATATTTTTAAGTAGTGGTAATGAACCTATTTTAAATATACATACACTTGGAATTAAAATTGATTTAGGATGGTTATATGGTATGTTTTTACTGTTTGTTCTTGTTGCAAGTAGTAATGCGGTAAATATAACTGACGGGCTTGATGGACTTTCTGGTGGTCTATCTGCAATTGCTTTTTTTGCTTTTGGTATTATTACTTGGGGAGCAAATTGGGCTTCTGGTAATGAAGAAGTTGCAATATTCTGTTTTGTTTTAGTTGGATGTCTAGTTGGATTTTTAGTTTATAATTCTCATCCAGCTAAGATATTTATGGGAGATACTGGTTCTCTATCTTTAGGAGCTGCACTTGCATCTGTTTCAATTATTACTAATCATGAGGTTACTTTAGTTATTGTTGCTTTAGTGTTTGTAATTGAGACACTTAGTGTAATAATACAGTGGATAGCTTTAATGAAATTTCATACAAAGGTATTTTTAATGGCACCACTTCATCACCATTTTGAAAAGTTAGGATGGTCTGAGGTCGATGTAGTTAGGTTATTTTGGTCAATAGGTTTAATATGTTGTATGCTGGCAATAGGATTTGGAGTTTGGATTTAATTAAAGGAGGAATAATATGAGTAAGAATGAGAAGAAAATAAGTGTTAAAATAGAAGGTAAAGAGTGGAAAGAGTGTTTAGATAAATCATTTAATGAAGCTATAAAAAAAGTTAAAATAGATGGTTTTAGACCTGGTAAGGCTCCTAAAAGTGTATTTTTAAAAAAATATGGTATTCAGTCACTTTATAATGATGCCGCTGATAAGGCTGTAGATATGGCATACTCTAAGGTTTTAAAGGATAATAAAGAGGATATGATGAACATAGTTGCCTATCCTGATATAGCTGTTAAAAGTATCGACGAAAATGAGGTATTATTTGAATTTACTTTAACTTTAAAGCCTGAGGTAAAACTTGGTAAGTATACTGATTTAGGTGTTAAAAAGGAAAAGGTAAGTGTATCTAAAAAAGAGATTGAAGAGACTTTGGATAGTATGAGAAATAGATATGCAGAAGATGTAATTAAGGAAGGCAAAATAGTAGATGGTGATATTGCTGTTATAGACTTTGAAGGTTTTGTCAATGATGAACCATTTGAAGGTGGTAAGGGTACTAATTACAATTTAAAAATTGGTTCTGGTTCATTTATTCCTGGATTTGAGGAGCAATTAATTGGCAGTTCCAGTGGTGATGATGTAGATGTTAAGGTTACATTTCCATCAGATTATCATGCTGAAGATTTAAAGGGAAAAGATGCTTTGTTTAAGGTTCACATTAATGAAGTTAAAGAGGTAAAATTACCTGATTATGATTCTGAGTTCTTTGAGGATTTAGCTATGGATGGTGTTACTAACAAAGAAGAATTAGAAGCTAAAGTTAAAGAAAATATTAAAAATCATAAAAGTAATCATGCAGAGGATAAGTATGTAAATGATCTACTTGAAGCTGCTAGTAAGAATATGGAAGTTGATATTCCTTCTGTAATGATAGATGAAGAAGTAAATAGAATGATTAGAGAGTATGAAAATCATTTAAAAAGTCAAGGTATTGATTTAAATACTTATTACAAGTTTACTAATTCTGATGAGGAGAGTCTAAAATCTCAGATGAGAGATGAGGCGGAAAAAAGAGTTAAATATAGACTTATGCTTGAAGAGATTTCAAATAAGGAAAAGATTGAAGTATCTGATGATGAGGCCTCTAAAGAAGCTGAGAAGCTTGCTAAGCAGTATGGAGTTTCTAAAGATGAATTTTTGATGAACTTTGGTGGAATTGATTTGGTTAAATATGATTTAAAAATGAGAAAGGCAATGGATATTCTTAAAAGATAATTATAAAAAAGCATTTAATAAATTTAAGTGCTTTTTTTCTTTTAATTCTAGAAAAAATATTATATTTTAATTAGTGATTATATTGTTTTTGTTTATCAAACAGGTTATAATAAATTTAGGGAATATTTGTTCGCTAGTGTCTACCTTCTTTTGTAAGAAAGGAGGTTTGGTAGAAATGAAGAAGAGAGTCTTTATTATAAGAATTCTTCGGTATATTTCCATCATTTTATTTCTCCTTACCATTATGGTAATAGTAATAAAAAAATGACACTTAAGTCTATAACTTAAATGTCTCACCAAATTATTTAGGTAGACATTCAGCAAACTGAATGTTCCCTTATTATTATATGTAGGTTTCCCTTACAGATACATAATAACACATTTTTATGATTTTTACAATTTTTTATTTTCTGGTGGTGATTTAAATGTATGCTGAAGTTTTGGTTGAAATAAATTCTATAGACAAGACTTTTACTTATAAGGCATCTAATAAAACTAAAATTGGAATGAGGGTTCTTGTTCCTTTTGGGAATAGATGTGTTGAAGGTTTTGTTTTAAAGATATTTGATGAGAAGAATTTTGATTATGAAGTTAAAGATATAATAAAACTAATAGATGATAAACCTGTAATAAATGAGGAGATGTTAAAACTTGGTAAGTACATAAGTAAAAAAAGTTTATCTTCTTTGATGAGTGCTTATCAAACTATGCTTCCAAGAGCATTAAAGGCTAAAAGTGGAAGAAATATAAATAAGAAATATGCTTTATATGTAAAGTGTATAAATGATAGTGGTATTAAAACTGATAAGCAGAGGAAATTATACAATTACATTTTAGATAAAGGAGAGGTTTTAAAAAAGAGTATTGATTCTAAATATATTTTAAAAAGTTTAATTAATAATGGCAATTTAGTTGAATTTAAAAAAGAGGTTTACAGATTAGATGAAGATATTAAAATAAAAAAAACTGATTACACTTTAACTGATGAACAGAGTAATGTTATTAAAAGTGTTGATATGAGCAGGTTTAAACCATATTTACTTCACGGAGTTACGGGAAGTGGTAAAACTTTAGTTTACATTAAATTAATTGAAAAGGTTTTAAAAGTAGGTAAGGAGGCTATTTTACTCGTTCCTGAGATAAGTCTAACTCCGCAAGTTGTCTCTATTTTTAAGTCTCACTTTGGCAAGGTTGTCGCTATTTTACACAGTGGTTTATCTGATGGCGAGAAGTATGATGAGTGGAGAAAAATTGAAAATGGTGATGTAAGTATAGTTATCGGGGCTAGAAGTGCGATATTTGCTCCTTTTACAAATATTGGAATTATAATTATAGATGAGGAGCACTCTTCTAGTTATAAACAGGAAAATATTCCGAGATACAGTGCGATAGATGTTTCTTTAAAAAGGTCTATGAATTATAACTGCCCTTTAATACTAGGTTCGGCAACTCCTAGTGTAGAGAGTTATACTAGATGTAAACTTGGTGTATATGAACTTTTAGAGATGAAAAATAGGGTTAATAAAAATTTACCTAATGTAGAACTTGTAGATATGAAAGAGGAATTTAAAAATGGTAATAGGGTTTTTTCTGAATGTGCGTTAAATAAGATAAATGACAGGTTAGAAAAAGATGAGCAGGTTATAATTCTTTTAAATAGAAGAGGTTACTCTACGGTTATAAGCTGCCATGAATGTGGTTTTACTCATAAGTGTCCTAACTGTGATATTCCATTAACTTATCATAAATCTTTAAATGTTATGAAGTGTCATTATTGTGATTATACATCTTTTAAGCTTTTAAAATGTCCTAAGTGCGGTAGTAATATCAATTCTTTTGGTATGGGTACTGAGAAGTTATATGAGATTATAAACGACACTTTTTCTAAGGCTAGAGTTATTAGAATGGATGTCGATACAACTAGAAGAAAGGGTTCTCATAGGAGGATTATAGATGATTTTAAGAGTTGTAAGTACAATATATTAGTAGGAACTCAAATGATTGCGAAAGGTCTAGATTTTCCAAATGTTACTTTAGTAGTTGTAATTAATGGCGATGCTTCTTTGAACATTCCTGATTTTAGAAGTGGACAGAGGACTTTTGAACTACTTAGTCAAGTATCAGGAAGGGCAGGAAGATCTGATAAGTTAGGTGATGTTATAGTGCAGGGATTTAATATGGATCACTACAGTATTGTGTGCGCTAAAAATAACGATTATGATTCTTTTTATGAGCAGGAAATGAATATTAGAAAGGTTTTAAAGTATCCACCATATTACAATTTATGTCTAGTTAGAGTTAGTGGAAAGGATTATGATAAAGTATTTAAAGAGGCTAGTAAGATAGGAAATTATTTGAAAAATAATTTGTCTGATATCGTTTTAGGTCCGGCTAGTTCTAATATGCCGATGATTAATAAGATATATTATGTTCAGATTATCATTAAGTATAAGAATACTAAAAATATATTAGATAGTTTACTATATGTAAATGGAAGATATAAAAAAGGTAGTATTAAAGTTGATATTGATTTAAATCCTATAAAAATATAGTTTATTATCTTTAAATGTGGTAGAATTATTGATAGAAGGGATAGATAGTTATGAAGGTTATGTTTATGGGGACTCCTGATTTTAGCGTTCCTGTTTTAGAGGGGTTAATCAAAAATTATGATGTTGTATGTGTGGTAACTCAGGAAGATAAACCTATAGGTAGAGGCGGTAAAGTTAAGTGTACGCCGGTTAAACAAATGGCTTTAGAAAATGATATTTACTGTTTTCAGCCTCATAGGTTAAAAGATAGTGTGGATGAGATTAAAAGGATTAATCCTGATATTATTATAACTTGTGCGTATGGACAGATTTTACCACCTTCTATTTTAGAAATACCTAAATATGGATGTATAAATGTTCATGCATCGTTACTTCCTAAATTAAGAGGTGGTGCGCCTATACATCATGCGATAATTGATGGTTATGATGAGACAGGGGTTACTATAATGTACATGGCAGAAGGTATGGATAGTGGTGATATTATTAGCCAGAAGAAAATTAAAATAGAAGATGATGATACGGCTTCTAGTTTACATGATAAACTCAGTATAATTGGAAGGTATTTACTTTTGGATACTTTACCTAGCATAATTGATGGAACTAACGATAGAACTAGTCAAGATGAGTCACTCGTAACTTATGGATATAATATTTCTAGAGAAGATGAGAAGATAGATTTTAATAAATCTAGGAAAGAGGTTTACAATTTAATTAGGGGGCTTAATAGTTTTCCGGGTGCTTACAGCGTACTTGACGGAAAAATAATTAAGATCTATTCTTCTAGAATTGGTAATGATTGTACTGGAAAATGTGGTGAAATTACTAAGGTATATAAGGATGGATTTGGAGTTAAAGTTTCTGATGGAGAGATTATTATTACTTCATTGAAACCATCTGGAAAAAGAGAAATGAGTGCGCGAGATTTTGTAAATGGAATGCATGAAGATATTGTTGGAAAGGTTTTTGATTAGATGTTTAAGAAGATAAAAGAGAGTGGGGCAATAGAAAAATATAAGGAACTTAGAAAGAATCCACAGACTAAAGCTATAATGTCTTTAGGTGTTTGGATGGTATTTTTCTTAATTATTATTTTGTTTACAAGAGGGATTGGCTCTAATAAAACTTATAGGAGTGAAAGTGTTAAAAAAATAAATGGTTATGAGTTTACTTATTCTAATGATGTTACTTCTATATTTGGAGTATCGCAGGGAAAAGAGAAACTGTATAATGTAGATGGTAAAAAGTTTTATTATAACGGAAGTGATGTATATTTAGTTAATGGTCATGCTTTGGTAAAGCAGGATAACCATATTGGAATTTTAAAGATAGATTTGGATATGATCGATAATTTAACTAGTAATCTTCAAGAAATTGATATGGGTGAGTATAAAAGATGTTTGATTCCTCTTTCTAATTTTTTAAATTTATTTGAGGAAGATACGGAAGTTGATTTGACTCTTGCCAGCACTTATAATATAATTGTTGATAGATACTATAGTGGAAGTATTATCAATATGATAAAAATAGATTTGAGTAGTTATTACAGTTATAGGGGTATTAATAACGATGGAATTTTAACTATAGATATCTATAATATTAATAATGTTTTTGATTTAAAAGAATATGGTGATATGGTTGGAGGGGTAAGATGAGTGCAGCTCTTGTTATATTTTTAATATTAATGGTTTTGGTAATTTTCTTTTATAAGGATTTTAATGCCTTTATACATTTTGTAGTTGGTGCGGATATATTACTTAGAATAGTTGGATATTTAAAGGCTAACATTATTAAAGATTCGGCATTTTCATTTTTAAATGTCATTCCATCTGATGTACCTGAGATTATTAGATCTTTTGATTTGGGCGCGCTTACGGAGATATTTATATTTCTATATGTCGTTATCTATATAATATTTGAGATACATATTGTTAGAAATTTTATTAAAAAGAAATTTTAAAACGAGAATTTTATCTCGTTTTTATTTGTTTAAATATTTGCCTAGGGCTATATCTATTCGGTTTAGGTAACTTCCTAATTTAGCATTTTCTGAATATTCTTTTTTTATTTTTTCATTACTTTTTTCAATTAGGAAAGTTATCAAGTATTTACTTAGAAGTATTATCATCCAGAAGGTAAATACTATTGTAACTGTTTCTATTAGGATTAAAAGTTTATGGTTTGAGTATAGTTCTACTGTAGAATAAATATTGATATTGTTTTTGGTTATTACATCTAGTGTATATATGAAAAGGGTCATAATGGCTGAGAAGAACGCACAGTTTACAATTCTATCAAAAATATGTGTTTTTTTATTAAATATTGTAATTAGAAATAGTATATTTGTGATTGTTATAACTATTATGTAAGTTGAAAGGCTTGGAAATAGTATCTCTTTAAATACTGTATTTATTAGACTGTCAAAGATTTTAGATATGTATGATACGTATTTTACAAGTATGAATACAATTATAAAAATCCATCCTAAAATGTAAAGTGTCTTTCCAATTGTTTTATGTTTTTTTAAATTTATAATCATGGCTATAGTGAATATTATACCTAGAATTACAAATAGAATAGATGCACCTGATGTGGTTACTATTTCTATCAGTGTGTTTACAAATTTTGTAACTGAAATATTTTGCATTATACCCCTTCTTTACTTGTTTGTTCACAAATGTATACAGTTTGTGTAGTGTCGTCATTTTTAGTACATGTTATTAAAGTTAGTGTAGTTTTTTCTCTATCTCTATATATGCTGACTTCTCCTGTTTTAGGCTGCGTGTATATGTTTGTTATTTTATATGTGTATTTTACATTGTTATAGTATATGTTTACAATGTCATCATTATTTAATTTATATAAATTTTTAAAATAGGATATACTACTGGTTCCTGAGTGAGAAGCTAATATTAGATTTCCCTTTTCTTCGTTTGGGTAAGATGATGGATGAATTGTCTGTATGGTTATATCTACATTATTGTATTTGTAGTTTTCTCTTACAAGACCGTGTTTTAAATTAATTTTTGGTATTTCAATATATCCGAAATAGTCTAAAATGAGTGGTATGTTGTCATTTTTCTTTTCTTCTTTTTCTATTTGTCTTTCTTCTTTTGAATTTTGATTTACCTCTTTAGGCTCTTCATTACCATATGTTTCTAAGTTTACACTTTCAAATGTATATTTTATTTTTGAAAGTATGAAATTATATGACATCATAATAATACCTATAGATCCAATAATGAACATTATTATGATTAAAATTTTATTTTTATTCATCTTTTCTTCCATCTTTATCTACCTTTAGTATCATTTTATCATCATGTATATTACTTAGTCAAAGATATTTGTAAAATTTTTAAAAATGTCTATGAAAAACTTTACACTTTTGTTAAAATGTACTAAGGGAGTGTTGTTTATGTATGCATATATTAAAGGGTTTGTTAGAGATATAGAGAATGATTATATAGTGATTGATAATAATGGAATTGGTTATTTAGTGTTTACTGCAAGTCCTTATTCTTTTGAAATGGATAAGGAGTATACTATTTATTTATATCAGTATGTAAGAGAAGATGAGATAAGTTTATATGGATTTAAGTCTTTAGATGAGAAGAAACTTTTTTTAAGATTAATAAGTGTCAAGGGTGTCGGTTGTAAGATGGCTCTTCCGATGTTTGCATTGGGTTCTACTAGTGGAATAGTGGATGCGATTGAAAAGGAGAACATTTTGTATCTAAAGAAGTTTCCTAAGATAGGCGATAAGGTTGCAAGACAGATCATATTAGATTTGAAAGGTAAACTTGCTTCTTCTGAAGATAAAAATAATGTTTCTTCTGAACTATCTGATGCATTAAAGAGTTTGGGATATAAAAGTGGTGATATTAATAAGGTAATTAAAAATATTGATATGTCTTTGTCTTTAGAAGATCAGATAAAAGAAGCTTTGAAGTTACTTTTAAAATAATTATATGGAGGTGATGTTATATGGATGACAGAATAATAAGTAATGATAAACTTGGTGAAGATAAGTCTGAAGGTTCACTAAGACCAGTTAGTTTAGATGAATATATCGGTCAGAGTGAACTTAAGGAAAATTTAGGTGTATTTATGAAAGCCGCTAGAATGAGAAATGAAGCTTTAGATCACGTTTTGTTATATGGTCCTCCTGGACTTGGTAAAACTACTATGGCTTACATTATTGCAAATGAGATGGGAAGTAATATTAAGACAACTAGTGGTCCTGCTATTGAAAAAAGTGGTGATTTGGCAGCTGTACTATCTACTTTAGAGCCTGGAGACGTTTTATTTATCGATGAGATTCATAGAATACCTAGATTTATTGAAGAGATTTTATATTCAGCTATGGAAGACTTTAAATTAGATATTGTTGTTGGAACTGATGCTTCATCTAGAAGTATTAGTATTGATCTTCCTTCTTTTACTTTAGTTGGAGCAACTACTAGAGCGGGTGATTTAACAGGGCCTTTAAGAGATAGATTTGGCATCGTATCTAAGTTAGAGTTTTATACTGATGAGGAACTTAAGGATATAGTAATTAGAACTAGTCACGTTTTAAATAGTCCTATTGATGAGGATGCAGCTTTTGAACTTGCAAGAAGAAGTAGGGGGACACCTAGAATAGCTAATAGACTTTTTAAAAGGGTTAGAGATTTTGCTTTAGTAGGAGATAAGGATTTAATTGATTTAGATATAACTAAAGTTGCTTTGGAAAAGTTAAAGGTTGATGAGTATGGACTTGATTCTACTGATTACAATTTACTAGGTGCGATTATTGAAAAGTTTAATGGCGGACCTGTTGGAATAGATGCACTTGCCTCTTCTATAGGTGAGGAGGCCTCTACTATCGAAGATGTGTATGAACCTTATTTGCTTCAAAATGGTTTTATTAAGAGAACTTCTAGGGGAAGAATGGTAACTGATAAGACTTATGAGTATTTGAAAAAAAATGTTCAAGATAGTTTGTTTTAATAATTTTTGTGGTACGAAAGATTTTTATATAAGATTATTTAGATATTTATAACTAAAATGAGGGGGTAAGAGTGCATTATGAATGAAGTTATTGCAAAAGAAGAAGTTGATTTTATATGAAGAATGATAATAATATAATGATATATGAAGATAAAGATGGAACAACTAAAGTTAATGTTCGTTTTGCATCTGAAGATATATGGTTAACAAAATATCAGATAGCAGATATTTACAAAACTACTAGACAAAACATTGAACAACATATTGATAATATTTATAATGATAAAGAACTTACTAAAGATTCAACTTGCAAGAATTTCTTGCAAGTTCAAAAAGAAGGAAATAGAAATGTAAAAAGAAATGTGGCTCATTATAATTTAGATATGATTATTGCTTTGGGATATAGAGTTCAATCAGATGTGGCTGTTCGTTTTAGAATTTGGGCTACTAAAAGACTACATGAGTATATTCAAAAAGGTTTTGCGATGGATGATGACAGATTAAAACAAGGAGGAAATAGATATTTTACAGAATTATTACAACGAATTAGAGATATTCGTTCTAGTGAAAGAAATTTTTATCAACAAGTAACAGACATATACGCAACTAGTGTTGATTATGATCCTAGAAGTGAAATGACAAGAAACTTTTTTGCGACTGTTCAGAATAAGCTTCATTACGCAGTTCATGAACATACAGCTGCTGAACTAATATATGAAAGAGTAGATAATGAAAAACCATATGTAGGGATGACAAACTTTAAGGGTAATTATGTTACAGTAGATGATGTTGTAATTGCTAAAAATTATTTATCTGAAATAGAACTACAAAGACTAAATTTACTTGTTTCTCAATTTTTAGATTATGCAGAACTTCAAGCATTAGAACAAAGAAGTATGACAATGAATGATTGGAAAAATGAATTAGATAATCAAATTCTTTTAAATAGAAGAAAGATACTAGAAGGAAATGGAAAAATATCTCATGAAAAAGCAATAGAAAAGGCTGAAAAAGAATTTAATATCTATAGAGAAAGAGAAATGCAATTATTGGAAAGTGATTTTGATATTATGTTAAAATCATTACCTATTTCAAACAAAGAAGTTTAATATTACTAAGTATTAGTGAAATTAGGCGTATAGAAATAGTATAAAATATTAGATATAAGCGATATCTTTATTTTGGGAAAATTAAAAGTTGATGAATATTTGCTTGATTCTACTATAGGTTAGAAGTCTTTTACTATAGAAGATGTGTATGAGCCTTATCTACTTCAAAATGGATTTATTAAGAGAACTTCTAGGGGAAGAGTGGTAACTGATAAGACTTATGAATATTTGAAAAAAAATGTTCAAGATAGTTTGTTTTAGATTGGTGGGTGTTTGGTATGAATAATGAAATGATTAAGAGTGAATTTGATGATGAAATTTATGCGGTTTTACTTGATGAAATATGTCCTTTGCAACTTAGAGATAAATTATTCATTTATGATAATTATATGAGTAGGAAGGAACATTATAAGAAAAGAAAAGAACTCAATGATATTGTGTTTGTTTTGAATAGATCAAAGGAAATTCGAAGGGATTATATTACTGGCAAATTGTGTATGAAGTTTAATAAATTGTTTTTTAAACCAACTTGTTTTGATAGTGAAATATTGATTGCAAGTGATGCGGCTATTTTTGATGTTGATCGTTTTAATAGTGGATTTATGTTAGATGTTTTATATTCTGATTTTTCATCTTTGTATGGTGAATTAAAGGTAGTTGATTTAAATAATGCATCTAGAATACCTGATTTTTTTGTTAATTATCCAGATGAATATGCCACTAATAGTGTGGTGAGAAATCTTGTTTTAAATTATGCTTTATGTATTAATATCAATTCTTTAAAGAAACTTTCTTCTTTTGAAGATGATGGTATTTGGGAACTTATGTTTAATGAGAAATTTGGTGAAGATTATTCTAAGGAATTAATGAAGAGAAAATTGTATGCTCAAAGGGATTTGATAAATAAATATTTGGAGATTGATTCTTATTATAGAGATATTAATTCAGAAGATGCGAAAGTTAAGAGAAAAGATATGATTGTTAAATTGTTTGGGAAGTGACTAACTATAAGAAGTCAATACCTTTTCTTCAAAAATCTCAAAAAGATTTTTGTTCCACGCCAAAAAGATTTTAAAAATCAAAATTTTTAAAACTTTTCGTCGCGGTATATAAAGATATAAAATAATACACCAG
>JAFWHR010000002.1 GCA_017511945.1 Bacilli bacterium
ATTTAAAAACTAATCTATATAAATCATCATTTAAAATAGACTATAACTCTAAAACATATGAAGTATGTGTTAAAATGCCTAAACACTTATTAAATAATGTACTTAATGTTATAAACATATCACTATATTTAAATGTGGATATATCATCTATTATTAGTTCTCTTAAAAAATATAAAACTTATAAAAATAGAATGAACATATTTAAAGATAAGAATAATAATACAATAATAAGTGACTGTTATAATAACTCATTTGAATCATTAATAGAAGTTCTTAAAATTCTTCAAAAAGAAAAAGGTAAAAAACTTTTAATAATAGGTTCAATTAAAGAACTTGGAGATAAATCAATTGAAATGCATAAAAAATTAAAACCATATATAGAAAAAATAGATGATAAAGAAGTATTTTTAGTAGGTAAAGAGATAAAAGATATTGTTAAATCTTATTACTTTAACAACTATATAGAAGTAATAAACTATTTAAAAATAAAAAAAATAAAAGACACTTTAATATTAATTAAAGCATCTCACTTTCTGCACTTTGAAAACATTACAAATTACTTTAAAAACTAATTTCTTCAATTTGATCTGTACTGAGTCCTGTTATATCAGAAATATCATCAACTTCCATACCTTTATTAAGCATTTTTTTAGCCATATCAATCTGACTTTGTTTTTTTACTTTTTTAGTGACATCACTAGTTACTTTTTTGGTAACTTCATCAGTCACTTTTTCTGTAACCTCTTTAGTTTTTGCTTCTAGTGCCTCTTCTAACTCTGCGTCTCTTTCCATCTTTTCAGTTGAATACATCTCATGTATGTCATATAACTCTTCATCTCTGCTGTTTCTCTCAACTTCCTCAAGCAATTTTTCTCTAGATTTTTTATCCATTAAACCATCTCCTAGCTCATGAACAATCTCATCTCTAGTACTTGCATGCAATATCCTGCACCATCTAATGAGTTTTTCATCATCCTCATTATATACTATTTTTTCAGCTGCTTCAAGGTCGATGTTGTCAATTCTAAACTTATAAGAATATATATCATCATCACTTTTTAAATAGTATATTTTTCTAACTTTTCCTTTATTACAAGGTGTGTCATTTAATCTAATCTGCCAAGAATATCCTATACTACTATATTTCTGTTTGTATTTAAGTTGCTGACCATGAATTTTAGATAAGTAAACTAAATCTCTTTCCTTTCTTCCAATAGATGATGTATTAGATATTTCTATATTTATCTTTTTATTCTTTAACTTTAAAAGTAAATCTACTTGTTTACTCTTTTCATTTTTACTATCCTGTTTTAAATCTCTTGATAGTATTTTAATATTTCCAACCACTTCATTTATAGGCAATTTATAATAATCAGATATAAAGTATTCAATTATATCCATGTTACTTTCATCACCAAATATTCTAACAAAATGGTAATTGAAACTAATTGGAATTATCTTTCCTTCCTTTAAAAGTTTTGTTCTAATATCGTTTTTCATATTTCTCCCTTCACATAAACCGGTTTATATGAAAAATAATAGTATAATAAAGAAGTAAAAGCAAATGCCTATTTTACCTATTTTAACCTTAAAACGTACTTCATTTTATAAATTGCCTTAGGGAATTTATAAAAATTGAAAGTCATACATATATCAAATATATAAAATTACTAAAAATGTAAAAAAAGAATCAAACATTTTTGTCTAATCCATTTTAAACGAAAGGCATTTATTAATCATCTTGTAAAGTTATTCTAATACACCGGAATAACTTTTTTATAATTTAAATTATATATTTACATTGATATTCCATCAATACTAGTATCATAAATCCACTTTTTTAAATCAGCGTTATCACCAGTTTCATAAAATTTGATCAATTTTTCAAAAAATATAGGTTGATTTTCTTTTGAAATAGTTATAATTCCACATCCATTATCAATCATTATTTTATTAGCAAATAACATACCTACTCTTTTATTACCATCTATAAACATTTGTCTACTCATAATCCAAAGCATTATCTATATAGCTATTTCAGTTTTAGTTTTTTTAAGACCAATTAAGTAAGCTTTCTAATTCTTCTTTAATCATACTTTCTATAGGAAACTGAGGTTTTCAAGATGTTCCACCAATATTTACGGGTGTGGTTCTGAGTCTTCCTAATTTTGGTCTAAAACTAATTTATCACAAGCTAATTTGTGAAGGTGGGATAATACCTTAAAATCGTAATCAAACCTCTCATTTTCCAATATAAACTCCCAAGCATATTTTAAATTATTTATTGTAATAATATTATCAACTGTAAACCCATTAACAATACCACCATCATAAATTGCTTGGATTTGTTGATATGTAACTTTAATACCCTCTAAATTGGCGCTTTTCCATATATAATCTACTATATTTCTTTTAGAGGTAAATACATTTAGTTAAGTTGAATTTATTTTCCATAAATATTTACCTTCTTTATTATTAATTATCAAATATGTGAGTTATAACATACCAGCATTATATATTTAATAACTTAATCTTCATCATTAGAATTACAATTTACATTGTTCGATATTCCAACATTAGCGTCGCCATTTGAATTCGCATTAGAAATACCTAAAATCGTCAAAGTTACAAACAGGATATCCCTATAAAAATACTATCTATTATATAATATTTTTACCTATTATTTTTGCCACTCGGATTCCCTCGTGGACTTTTATTATGTTTTTCATTGATGCCGGGCCTACATTTCATTCGGCCCCTTGCGCATTCACTAAAGTGAATGACGCTTATTCTTATTATGTTTATTATATATCTAGCATTTCTAATTCTAATTTAGTGTATTCATCATACAAAGTAGGATTTTAGATTCTTAGAAACGGCGCGAAACTGGACTACTACTCATAACATATCGAATAGCCGTAGCTAATGGCATAACAATACACGTCGTTAGATGAACCAGCATCAGCATTTCCATCCGAATAAGCATTCAAACCCCCAAGGCCGCCGCCACTACATATAGCGGCAGAATCATTGAAATATGAGCAAGTTATTGTTCCTGCATCTTTTAGTGTTCCTAAAAGGCCTTTATTAGCTGCAAATGTAGATCCATCAGAACTTGCTTTCATACAATACTGAGTATCGTCTATGACAAAGCATGCATAGTTGGCAGTTACATTTCCTCCTTCTACATCGTGTCCTAAAAAGTAATTTTTTCCTGTAAGTTCAGTAGAGTCTTGTACCCAACCCGTTGTATCTGCAGCATCTCCTACTGCTACAAAACTTCCTGTATGATACTCGTAGTACTGTGGTACAAATGTTGAATCAATTGTACGTGTTGGTGTTGGGGGTGTTGGAATATCTCCTCCTCCAGAATCGTCATCAGGCATTTTAGCAACATATGGATTTGAGGCAGTTCCATCTCTACCTTCGGTATCGATGGTAACTGATGATTTTAAATGGGCTGTGGGGCGGACCACACGGGAGTAATTGTAGACGATATAGTTGCCGACAAACCCTGACGAATACAGAATGAACGCGTAATCCGAGTTTGACGAAATAGGAGAAAGCATCCATTCATTTTTAGAATTATTTAACCACAGCCAATCAGTCTCTCGGCAGTTTCCTTCATCATAAGAGTTTATATTTTTTACCGTTCCATCTTTACATGTACTTGATGCATATCCATAATCACTTGGATACATTAGGGCAAATATTCCAGATGCAGTAGTTGGATTTCCACTAGGTACTGTTGTTCCTCTTTCAAAGGCGTAGGCCTGAGCTGCTGTTACTGATGTATTCGCGTTTCCCCCTAAATACCATAAACTACTATCTATTACTCCCTTGGCATCTGCCGAAAGAGTATTATAATATGTTGTATTTAAAGTAGTATTAAGTGTGGCAGGTCTTGCCCAGTTGTTGCTTCCTGATGTATCCCAGTAATCCTCTGAATACGGCGCTGCTTTTATTACTTTTACTCTTTTTTCTCCTGTGGCATCACTTGCTGTTTTTTTAATGTCATCAAATGAACCTATTATTCTATATAAATGTTTATCTTGACATGCTGTATGATCTGTTGCTACATCACTTTCAGATAGACAGATATAGTTATGGACTGAAGTACTTGATCCTGTGTATCTGATATTACCATTAGTTCCCTGTCCATCATTAAATAGTGTTGAATCTGTTTTAGCTAGTTCCTCTATAAATTCAGTCGCAAGTATTGGTTCTGCTTTTTTCTTAATATTTCCTTTAACATTAATAGTAATAGCTGTTTGAAAAGCGGCATATCCTACAGAAAAAACTAAAAATAGACCTAATATTGAAAGGATAATAGTTCTTCTTTGTATTTTTGCTCCTCTTCTAGATAACCTCCTATGTCTTCTCATAAATACACACCTCGCTATTTAATTAAATTATACCTTTATAAAGTATGTTAAGTCAATTATTAATAAATAAAAAAAGTAAAGCAAGTGTAAATCAATATCTAAGACCTTTTTTAAATCTATACTTTCTATTTAATAAAAAAGTTATTGTTGAAAGTATGATTACATATATTACATTAATAATAAGTGATGAGTATATGCTTTTAAATAAAATATTAAATTCAAAAGTAGTATTTCCAGTTAAAAAGATGACAAAATAAGATATACTTCTATATAAAATAATTGATATTACAGTAATTAAAATAAGTCCTATTTTAGAGTCATTAATTAATATATATATTTTAGATATTAAAAAGGATAATATCAAAAAAAGACAGGCATTAAATATAACAGTATTTGTATATATTAAATCATAAGATAGACCTATAAAAAATGAATATTTAAAGTAATCTTCTTTAATGACATAAGGATATATTACTATTATAGAGACAAGTGAAAATAGTGGATAAAATATTCCATTAACTGGTATAAAATTAGATATTATTCCATCTAATAAAAAGGATATTATGACAATTAAAGTAATCATTTTTCCCTCTTAACTACTGATACGTATTCTATATCATCAAAGTCTACAGAAGAAGATACTTCTAAAACTTTAGATAAATCAAAATTATCAGTTGTCATTTTTTTAACTTTACCCACTAATAGTCCACTTGGAAATATATTACCCATGCCTGTCGTAACCACATCGGCATTTTCTGGAATAGATGCATTTTGACTTATTCCTTCAACAAAAAATGTATTTGATTTAGAGTTATATTTATAAATAAGTCCATATACATAATCATCATTTGTTTTAACTTTAACTGAAAGTTTGTTATCCATGTTTTCATTGGAAAGTAATTTAACAGTTGATGTATAACTACTTACTTTAGAGGTTTTACCTATAAGTCCTTTAGGTGTAATTACAGCCATGTCTTTTTCTATTCCAGATGATGATCCTTTATCTATAGTTACCTCATCATAAAAGTATCCTAAATTTCTATATACTACAGTTGCATTAACTAAAATCTTATCACTTAAAACTGTATTTAGATCTAATGATTCTTTTAGTTTTTTAACTTCGCTTTCAAGATTCTCATTAGATGATATTACAGAATCTATATTTTCACTTTTATCTTTTAATTTCTTATATTTTTTATATATTTCTTCTTTTTCTTTATTTTCAATTATAATATTTTTTGCAAGTTTAAATGGATAGTTTACTATTTTAACTACAAATGTCGTCGCATCTTTAACTACCCTCTCAACTGGATTTAAATCCCTTTCTTTTTTTAAAGAAACAGATAGTATTACTAGAGAAAAAGCAGAAACTATAAATATAATTATTATGAGATATCTCTTATCAAATTTTTTTCTATACATACTTTCATCCCCTAATAATGATTATAATATATTTTTAAATTAAAACCAACCTAAATTTGTCCATTTTCTAAAAAACTGTAGTAATTATTTTTAGTTATAATTATGTGATCTATTAATTTAATTCCCATAATATCTCCTATTTTTTTAATTCTTTTAGTAACAAGCAGATCATTTTCACTAGGAGTAGAATCTAATGAAGGATGAGTGTGCATACAGATTATAAATGTACTATTTAAATTATAGGCATTTTTAAATATATCTCTCGGATGGACTAAGGAGTGATTAACTGTTCCAATAAATAGTAATTTATCTTTAATTACTCTCTTTTTAGCATCTAAATATATCACGTAAAACTCTTCTTGATTATCATCTATTACTGTTTTATAAAAGTTAAATATTTTATCAGGTGAGTTAAATTTTAATCTATCTACACTTTCAGTTTTTCTGTTTATTCGTTTGCTTAGTTCTATTAAAGATAAAACTGTGCATGCTTTAGCTTTGCCTACTCCTTTAATTTTAATTAAATCATGATAAGTAAGTTTACTTAAATCTGATATACTTCCAGATTTACTTAATATTAAAGATGATAGACTTTTAACTGATAAGTTTTTAGTTCCACTTCCTAATAAAATAGCAAGCAGTTCCTCATTACTTAAACTATTGGCTCCTTTATTTATAAGTCTTTCTCTCGGTCTATCATCTAGAGGTATATTTTTAATTTTATTATCCATTTACATACTCCTCATATTTAGATAATATCTGATTTATAATAGTTTTAATCGTCTCGCTATCATCTGTTTTACTGAGTAGCCTATCATATTGGTTTAAAACTTCTATAAATTCAGAATTATCAACTATTTTTTCTTTCTCTATAGTTTCAATGTTTTGACTTTTATACATTTCCATTATTTTATTAGAATTTTCTTTACTACTTGTAAGTGCGATGTATGCGTGATACATATTATCCTCGACATTAAATATGTAATTTTTAAAGTTTTTCATATCTTCTTCCATATTGTTTTTTTCAGCGTATGATCCTCTTTGAATAAAGTATATCTTTTTTGCTTCATTTGATACGGTAATTCCATCTAGTGATTCATATTGATGAATAATTACAAATGACATAAAAATACCTAAACATAGTGATACTACTATAGGAAATAAATACTTTTTCATATTCCTCACCGAGATTATAATATACTATCATCAATGTAGAATAATGTCGGAAATTATTATTTAATTTAATTGATTTGTTTTATAGAATAATAAAACCTCACTTTAATATATTAGTGAGATTTACTTAATATCATTTTTTTATTTCTTCTATCTCTTTTAAAGATAATCCAGTTGCTTTAGATATAGTATTAATGTCTACATTTTGTAGAACTAATTTTTTAACTATTTCTATTTTTGCCTGTTCATGACCCTTTTTATTAGACTCTTCCATATCCATCTCATAGGCTATTCTTTTTAAGTTCTCATCGTTTATGTATCTTACCATATTAGGGTCTTTCGACATATCTTCTACTTTCTTTACCATAAGTTCTAACTCCTTATCTCCTTTTGCGAGACTTTTAAGTTTACTTTTTTTACTCTCCATCATTAAAAGTAGTATCCTCTCAAATCTCGAAAGTTTACTTACATTATAATCTATTTTCCTAAGTTTTGAAAGATTTATTTTATATTTTATGAAGTTTTCCTCTGATGAGTCTATTATGTGATTCTTTAAATCCATCATCATTATACTGGATATTAAATCAGATGAATAACCTACTTTTCCATCAAATGATATTTGTATTACTCTTCCTATATCTTCTTTTGTCTTTGCTCTTTCTAACTTTTTAACTATAGATTCGTGGAAGTGAGCGGAGTTTCTAAATCTAGTTTCTCTACTGTTAAACTGGTTCATCTCTAAAGTAATTACATTACTTCCTACTTCTACTTTTAAATCGTGAGTATTTTCTTTCTCTTTTATGTTGTGAACACTTTCATATGATTCTGTAACATACATATTCTCATAGATATAATCTTTATCTATCTCAGTTACATAAGATATTATATAAGATAATATTCCTCTCATATTATCATCTGTAAATAAACTTTTAAATACTCTATCATTTAAAGCATTTATAACTTCTCCTTTTTCCTCCAACTCTCTAATAATTTCATCTACTTTACTATCAATCTTTTCATTCATTTTACATCGGTCCTTTCTGTATATTTTGAAAATACTTTAAAAAGTATTCTCTATATATAACATTCGATGTAAATTAAGTAATTTCCTTTTTTTATAGTAAATTTAATTAAAAAAGTGTAGATAATATTCTACATCTTTAGTATCTCTTTTTCCGAAAGCCCAGTATAGAGTGCGATATCTTTAATATCTACATTTTTATCAAGCATTCTTTTTACTATTTTTCTCTGATTATCTCGCTCACCCTCACTATATCCAGATTCATGACCTTTTTTATTAGACTCTTCCATATCCATCTCATAAGCTATCCTTCTTAAATTCTCATCTTTTATGTATCTTACCATGTTAGGGTCTTTTGACATATCTTCTATTTTCTTTACCATAAATTCTAACTCCTTATCTCCTTTTGCGAGACTTTTAAGTTTACTTTTTTTACTCTCCATCATTATAAGTAGTATCCTCTCAAATCTCGAAAGTTTACTTACATTATAATCTATTTTCCTAAGTTTTGAAAGATTTATTTTATATTTTATAAAGTTTTCCTCTGATGAGTCTATGATGTGTCTTTTTAAATCCATCATCATTATACTGGATATTAAATCAGATAAATAACCTATTTTGACATCAAATGAGATTTGTATTACTCTTCCTATATCTTCTTTTGTCTTGGCTCTTTCTAACTTTTTAACTATGGATTCGTGAAAGTGGGCAGAGTTTCTAAATCTTGTTTCTCTATCATTAAACTGATTCATCTCTAAAGTAATTACATTACTTCCTACTTCTACTTTTAAATCGTGAGTATTTTCTTTCTCTTTTATGTTATGAACTGTTTCATATGAATCTGTAACATACATATTTTCATAGATATAATCTTTATCTATCTCAGTTACATAAGATATTATGTAAGATAGTATTCCTCTCATATTATCATCTGTAAACAAACTTTTAAATACTCTATCATTTAAAGCATTTATAACTTCTCCTTTTTCCTCTAACACTTTAATAATTTCATCTACTGCTATACTATAAGTTTTCATTTTGCATCGTTCCTTTCTATATATAGAAAACACTTTAAAAGTATTCTCTATATATAACATTCGATGTAAATTATATGATTTCCTTTTTTTAAAGAAAAAAATGAAAATATAATATATCTTCATTTTAAACATTTGTTTCATCTTTTAAATTTTTATAATCTTTAATATAACTATTTTCAAATTCAGTCAAATCATTTGGACTCATAAATATAATTACAGAGTTCTCGTGTGAAAGTAGATGTTCATAATTTTGTTCATCTATTTTCTCTGCTTTAGGAACTTTTTTAATTATATCATTTATATCAACATCGAAGTCTTCCGCGTTTTCTCTCGCTCCATAAATATCCATTATATATGCTTTATCTGCTTCTTTAAGTACTTCAACATAATCATCTTTAAAGGCTTCAACCCTAGAATATGTATGTGGACCCCATATGACAACAATATCTTTGTCTGGATATTTTTGTTTAGCTGTTCTGATAGTATATTTAATCTCTGTCGGATGATGAGCATAATCATCTACCACAATATTATCTAAAACTACCGTTTCCGTAAATCTTCTTCTAGCACCAGTAAACGTCTTCAATAGATTACTAACTTCTTTAGAATCTAGCCTCTCATAACTACACAAACCTATTACAGCCAAACTATTTAAAAGCATGTGTTTTCCAAAGAAAGGTAAATCAAAATGACCATAGTAATTGTCTTCGACAAATACATCAAAATGAGCACCTTTTTCATCAAATACGACATCTTTTGCAATTATATCATTATCCTCATCTAAGCCATAGAAAAATATAGGTTTATTTACTTCTAAACTGTGAGTATAAGGATCATCTCCGCAGGCTATTACCATCTTTTCAGCTTTATTCGCATACTCAGTATATGCATTTAAAAGATCATCCATATCTTTATAGTAATCCACGTGATCTAGTTCAATATTTGTAATTATAGAATAATATGGATCATATGATAAAAAGTGTCTTTTATATTCACAGGCTTCTAAGACAAAATACTCATTTTCTCTTTTCGCTTGTCCAGTTCCATCACCTATTAGACAGTTGGAACCTTTAATTCCATTTAAGACGTGATGAAGCATAGAAGATGTAGTTGTCTTTCCATGACATCCTGCAACTGCAGTCGTTTTAAACATTTTACAAAGCTTACTTACCATTTCAGAATATGTATATATTTTAAGGCATTTAACTTCTGCCCTTATAATTTCTGGATGATCATCTTTAATCGAATTCCCTCTAATAATCGTCATATCTTTAGTTATATTGTCCTCATTATATGGTAATATTTCTATACCTCTTTCAATCAGACCTTTTTCAGTAAAGAAGTGCCTTTCTACATCACTTCCCTTTACCTCGTAACCTAGATCTTTTAAAATGCATGCAAGTGCGCTCATGCCAGTTCCCTTAATTCCGATTAAATAGTACATTTTATGTCCTCCTTAACTAAGCAAATTAATAACGTATGGTCCCACCACTAAAATCATAATAAGCGGAACAATAAATATAACTGAAATTATACTTACCTTATTAGGTATGGTGTTAATTCTCTTTTTAACTTCTAAAATCTGTTTTTCTCTCAAAAAATCGACTTGATTATATAGTGTGTCAAGTATACTATTTCCAAATTCAGAAGTTTGAATAATGTTTAAAATAATATTTTTTAATGTGTCTGATGATGTTCTATTCATCATATCTTCTAAAGCTTCATTTAAAGATTTGCCATATCTTGTCTCATCTACAACATCTTTAAATTCTGAAGAAATTTCAGATGATACATTATCACATGTAACGATTAAGGCGTTTTCCAAGTTTCTTCCGGATTCAAGTGTCAAGGTCAATATTTCAAAAAAATATAACGCCTCTTTTTCTAATCTGAGATTTCTAATGTTCATCTTCCTAGTTATATTTATATAGTAAAATAAATAGTAGTATATAACAGTTATAAAAGGTGCGGTTAAATAACCTAATTTAGCAAACAATATGACAATTATAAATACAAGTAAACTACTTAATAGTCTATCTCTTAAAAATGTATACTCATCATATTTAGTGTCTTTAGATAGGCATTTAATATCGCGGTGAATTTTATCTAACGTTTTAGAACTGTAGATTTTTTTAATTAAGTTTTCCATTAAACCACCACCTTCATAACTTTCCTAACTACCACTAGGAAAATTATATAGTAAATTATCATAAATATCAATAGTATAATGCCGATAGGTGTAGTAAAAAATGGGACAAAATATTCAGGATTTATAATACCTATAACTAAACAGAAGAAAAATGGCATTAAAAGTAGTACTCCGACAACTATCTTACTTCCGCTAGTTAAAGACTTAAGTTCAAGTCTAAGCTTCCTTCTGTCAAACATACTTTTTTCAATTGAATCAAAGACTTTTATTATATCTCCACCAGTTTTATTTAATATCGTAAGTGATGCGGTTAGATAATTTGCCTCTTCTAAATCTATCCTTTTAGAAAACCTTTTAAAGACGACGTCTATTCCAAGACCGTAAAGTAGTTCTAAACTCATTCTCGCAAATTCTCTTCCTACTACACCATCTAACTGTTCAGCTACTGTATCAATGGCCTGAGATATACTTCTTCCAGATTTAAATGCATTGTTCATTATGGTAATGGCAGAAATAAAATCGTTTTCTAATTTAGATCTATGTATTTTATACTTTGTAAATAGTAATAGATCAAGGGCAAAAAAGGAAATAGTAAATATCAAGACAATGGAGTAATAATCTATTATGTGTCCTCTAAAGAGTTTGATGATAAAGGCTGATAGAGTAAAAATAAATGCGACGATTATCTTACCGGAAAAAATCTCCATCCCATTATCATATATATCCGTGATGCATACATATTTATCTAACTTTTCAAAGTATTTTTTAAGTATTACTGACTTATCTAAACCTTTAGATATTTTTTTAACTATTATCTTATAGCTTTCTATAAATCTCTCAGAGATTGTCTGTTTTTCTTTAAATGATTTAACAGTAAACTTCTCTACTCTCTTTTCTAAATTTAAAGCCTTTTTAACTTTATCATATAGAGCTATAGAT
This sequence comes from Bacilli bacterium, assembly GCA_017511945.1. Taxonomy (GTDB): domain Bacteria; phylum Bacillota_I; class Bacilli_A; order RF39; family UBA660; genus Coprosoma. The sequence goes on from JAFWHR010000002.1 coordinate 12,127, forward strand.
ATTATGATTAAAAGTATTAGCGAAGCATACAGTACATATAAATAACTATTGTTTTGGACAATTCTAACATTTATCTGTCTAGTAGATACGTTACCAGCTCTATCTTGAGAGGTATATGTAAGTTTCTGTATTTTATCTGCTTTTAAATTTAAAGATGATATGTTTGTAGTAACACTTTGGGTAATATCGCCATCTAAGTTGTCATGAACTTTTACATTTTTAATAATTTCGCTATTGATGTTTTTTCTAATTTCTAAATTGTCACTAATAACTTCAATTACCGGCTTTTCTAAATCTAGTGTATATTTTTCACTATACAAATCTCTAACAGAATCATCATTTAAAGTAGCCTTTACATGAACATAATATTCACCATTTTCATTTAAGACAATATCTGATTTAACATTTACTTTATTAACAATGTAATTTTTAGGTCTATCATCTTTAAAGATTTGGTAGGAATACATTTTGACATTTTTAGACGGCAAAAAAGATACGACTAATGTCTTATTTGATAATGTTTTATCAGCTTTAAATACACCTACCTCATCCATTTTTCTCACCCCTATTTAAATATATCTTCTAAATCATCTAGACCTTTTGATTTTATTCTGCTATATACTTTAGGTCTATATTTGTGAAGTTTAAATTCTCCATCAACAGAGCCATTTTCTAAAACACCTTTTTGGATAAATTCAAATATCTTCTTCTGTTTAATATCACCGTTTTCAATTCCAGTAATCTCATTAATACTCGTAACTCTTCTTCTTCCATCAGAAAGTCTTGTAACTTGAACAACTATTTGTATTGCTCCTTCAATATACTCTCTAATGGCAGAAACTGGTATTTCAACTCCGTTCATAAGTACCATTGTTTCAAGTCTATTTAAAGCATCTTCTGGGCTGTTGGCATGCATCGTAGTCATGCTTCCTTCGTGACCTGTATTCATAGCTTGAAGCATATCAAAAGCTTCTTTACCTCTAACTTCACCAACTATAATTCTATCAGGTCTCATTCTAAGAGAATTGATTACTAAATCTCTAATCGTAATCATACCCTCACCTTCATAGTTGTTATTTCTAGTTTCAAGTGAAATTACATGAGGCTGTTTGAGTTTAAGTTCTGCAGCATCTTCAATTGTTATAATTCTATCTTCAGATGTGCAAAAAGAAGATAGTACATTCAAAAGTGTAGTTTTACCTGCACCAGTTCCACCGACAACAAGTATGTTTAACTTAGCGTGTACACAGGCTTCTAAGAATCTTGCCATATAAGGTGTTAAAGTACCTGTTCTTAGAAAATCGTCAATGCTCACGAGTTCACTTTTAAATTTACGTATCGTAACTACTGGTCCATTTATTGAAAGTGGCGGAAGTACTGCGTTTAATCTAGAACCGTCATCTAATCTAGCATCTACCATTGGATGAGCAGTATCCACTGTCTTACCAACTTTTTGAATAAGTCTTTGAACAACCCTAACTATGTGATCATCATTGATAAAACTTACACTTTCATCTTTAACAACTTTTCCATCAACTTCTATGTAAATCTCATCTGGAGCATTTACCATTATTTCAGTTACGTCTTTATTTTTAAGTAGTTCAGTTAAAGGACCATACCCATTTATCTCATTATCTATCAAATTGTAGACGTAGTTTCTCTCGGGCATTGTCAAATCATAATCGCCTAATATTACATCTATCTGTTTTTTTACAAATTCATCTAATTTATTTTCACTTAATAGTCTATTATCGATGAGACTTTGTATTATTTTATTTCTAAGTTTATCCAATAGTTCCTTATTTTTAAATTCGTTATAACTTTTATCTTCTGAAGAATACTGCTTGTTTTCATAACCAAAATGTTTTGAAAAAACGTGTTTACTCATGTGCATTCCTCCTACAATATATCATCTACTATATTATCTAACTCTTTAATGTTTTTTTCTAAAGTAAGTATCTTTCCCTCATATAAATACTTTTGAATGTTTTCACACCAATAGGATTTAGGCATAATATAATCTACATTTTTATCTAATACAGTTTCCACTTCAAAAACTGAGTGTGAATACTTTCTATTTAAAATTATTTTATAATTATCTACATTCGTATTTTCGAATATTGCTCTCATAGTTCTCATGTTTTTTAAATCCATAAGATCGTTTGTTATTAAGTATAATATCTCATCACTCTCATCAAAAGCGCATGTATTAACTCCAGTTAACGAATGATTAGTATCGATTAATATTATATCGTATTTATACTCGAGCTGTTTTATAATATTTTGAATGTAACTTATGTGAACTTTACTAGCTCTTCTAGGATCAACTGGTGCAGATATTACATCGATATATTCATCATATTTTCTTATGTAATCTTCAATATTTTCAAATCTTCCATTCATCATATCATCAGTTAAATCAAATATGTCATTTATTCCGATTAGATTTAAACTAGCTGAAATTACGCCTGATGAAAAATCTAAGTCTAAAATTACCGTTTTTAATTTTCTTTTTGACATAACTCCTGCGAGAGATAGCGTGAATGTACTTTTACCAACACCACCTTTTACAGATGTAACTGTTATAACTTTACCCTTTATATTCTTCATATATTCACTTACTTTCTATAATTATTTTATCATTTTCCTTATGACCAGTAAAGGTTAGATCTAGTTTATTTTTTACATTAACTGTTATAACTTTGTTTTCTATTATTATATCTTTATTTCCATCTATATTTAAATCTAAAAGTGTCTTTAACTTTTCATTTAAATTTTCTTCTTCAATGTGATTTAATCCGTATTTGATAACATCTTTAATCTCATTTTCACATTTAACTTTATATACTGTAGACTCACTTAGTTTATATGTAAACGATATTAAAATAAATAGTATTGGAAGAATTAGAATAAATACAACTAAACTTTGACCTCTACTGTTCATGTGGTTCCTCATAAAAACTTTTAGACGATTTAATAGAATATTTTCTTCCAATTATATTAGATAAAATAGGTGCGTTTATGGTTATTTTTTTTTCTATGTTAATAGTTACTATATTGTCATCTTTTTTCTCTTCAAAAATGAGATTTTCTTTTGTAAGGTAAAGGTTCATCTTATCTTTATCTTTTATGTATAGATCACGAACAACTTCTATATCGTTATTTAATTCATTTTTCTTAACAAATATATTTCCAATATCAATTAGAGACATCAAAACAATTAAGATAACTGGGAGAATCAAAATAAATTCAACTAAAGCCTGTCCTTTTTTATTCATAAGCACTCTCCTAGTATAAATTATATCAAAAATATATTTAAAATTCAATAAAAAAAGATAGACATTTATTTCTATCTACTTCATTTCTTTTAGTTCGTAAAGTTTGTTTAAAGCCTCAAGTGGGGTCATATTTAAGACATCTATTTTTTCGATTTCCTCTTCCACTTTTGACTTTTTAGGTATTAACTCATCTATAGGTAGAGATTCTTGCACTTTAATATCTCTTTTGATTTCATTGTTCTCATATACTTTAAGTATCTCATCTGCCCTTTTAATTAAACTGTCAGGTAGATTTGCGAGTTTTGCGACATGAATACCATAACTCTTATCTACGCTACCATCTTTAATTTTGTGAAGAAAAATGAGTTTTCCATCTTCCTCATATGCACTTACGTGTATGTTTTTTAATTGTTTTAAACTATTATCTAAATCTGTAAGTTCGTGGTAGTGAGTTGAAAAAAATGTCTTACAACTTATGTTTTGGTGGATGTATTCAATTATAGATTGAGCAAGAGCCATACCGTCAAATGTCGCTGTTCCTCTTCCAAGTTCATCAAATAAAATCAAACTGTTTTCTGTCGCTTTAGTAATCGCATTACCAGCTTCTATCATTTCAACCATAAAGGTAGACTCACCGCTAACTAAATCATCAGATGCCCCAATTCTAGTGTATATAGCGTCAAATACGGGCAATTTGGCACTATCTGCTGGAACAAAGCATCCAATTTGAGCCATTATAGATGTTATTGCCATTTGCCTCATATATGTCGATTTACCAGCCATATTAGGTCCTGTTATCAAAAGAATACTTTCATTTTTACCCATGTGTATATCATTTGATACAAACTCACTTTTAATAACTTTTTCAACTACAGGGTGTCTTGAGTTTTTAATATCTATTTCGTTTTCTGTAAGTATAGGTCTTACGTAATTGTTCTCTTCGGATACTGAAGCAAAAGACTGAAGAACATCTATTTCTGATATTGTTTTAGCTATTTTTTGAAGTCTTGGAATGTACTTTTTAACTTCGTTTCTAATTTGTGTAAATAAACTGTATTCAAGTTCTACTATCCTCTCTTCAGCATTTAAGATAAGAGCTTCTTTTTCTTTTAAAATGGGACTTATAAATCTTTCTGCGTTTACTAAAGTTTGTTTTCTCTCATATCCCCATTCATCTTTCACCAAATTTAAATTGCCTTTACTTATCTCTATATAGTATCCAAATACTCTATTGTAGGCAACTTTTAAATTTTTAATTCCCGTCTTTTCTCTTTCTTCAGTTTCAAATTTAGCGATAAAATCTTTACCACCTTTTCTTAGAGATTTTAACTCGTCAAGTTCACTATTAAAACCATCTTTTATCAAATATCCTTCTTTAACGCCTACGGGTGGATTTTCATAAATGCTTCTTTCAAGTAGATCATATAGTTCATCTAACGTTTCCATATCAGGATTATAATCTATATTTTTTAATACTTCTTTTATATTAGGAAGTACTTTAATAGATGTTTTTAACTGCAGTAAATCTTTTCCATTAGCGTTACCAAAGGCTATTTTACCACTAAGTCTTTCTAAATCATATACATCAAGCAAGTATTTTTCTAAATCACTTTTGTAAATAAATTCTCTAAGTAAAGTATCTACAGTATCATATCTTTTTTCTATTTTATTTTTATCAATTAGTGGATTTAAAATGTACTTTTTTAGTAATCGTCCTCCCATAGCAGTTTTAGTTTTATCCAAAAGCCAAATTAGTGAGTAATTTCTCTGTTTTAATCTAAGGGTTTCAGTAAGTTCTAGATTTCTCTTTGTATGGGTATCCATATGCATACTTTCATCTTTTCTGTGAACTATCACCTTTTGCATATGAGATAGATCACTTTTTTGATTATTAATAACGTATGCGAGCAAATGTTTTATAGACTCTATATATCTATAGTCTTTGACATCTTCATATATGTATGAATACTCATCAGTCTTCTCGTCAGTTATCGTCGATAATATGTGAAAATCATTACTTAAACTCGAAAATACTTCTCTATCGGTATCAGATGATATTATTACTTCTTTTATACCTATGTTTATTACTTCACTTATAAGTTCTGACTTTGAATGTTTAATTAAAAGGCAGTTGACCTCGCCAGTTGATACATCTGAATAACTTAGAGAATAACACGTCTTAAAATCCATAATGCTTCCGATATAATTAAAATCATTATATATTAAACTATCTGAATCCATAACTGTCCCCGATGTGACTATTTGGATAATTCCCCTTTTTACAATTCCTTTAACTTCTTTTGGATCTTCTAACTGCTCACAAATTCCTATTTTATATCCTTTACTAGTAAGTTTATCTATGTATGTATGAGCTGAATGATAAGGTATTCCGCACATTGGAACTCTTTCTTCAAGTCCACAAGATTTACCTGTTAAAGTAAGTTCTAACTCTCTAGATATTTTTTCGGCATCATCAAAAAACATCTCATAGAAGTCACCTAATCTAAAAAAGATTATCAAATCTTCATTGGCATTTTTAATATCCAAATACTGCTTCATCATCGGTGTAATTCTATTTATATCTACACTTTTTCTATCCATAAACATCACTTCATTTCTTATGATATTATAACACGTTTTTTTTAAAATAATTTAGAAAAAAACTAGAATTATATTCTTAAAGTGTACCCAATGTCAAGGACTAAATAAAAAAGAGAGAATCTAGGCAATGGATGCAAATAGATGATTTCTGTATTGTACAGGAGTCATCTTTTTTAAATTCCATTGATATCTGTAATTATTATAATATTCAATATAA
>JAFWHR010000025.1 GCA_017511945.1 Bacilli bacterium
CAAAACTTATAGGTATTATCATTCCTTCTTCTAATTTTTCTATTCTTATATCTTTCAAAATATCTCCTCCTTAATGAGGATAATAATACATATACATTAATTAATCAAACAGTTAATTTACCTAATTTAAAACAAATACTATCTTCAATTTGTCATTTCATCTATAGGCAAAATCACTATTTTAAATCAAAAAGTTAAATCAAAAAGGAAAATTTATTAAAAATTATATTTTTAAAAAAAAGCGGAAACTAAATCCGCTTTCAACTAATTACCACATTTATTAAATTATTCTTTCACACCGACCTTATTAGAAAGAACTCTTACAATTCTTTTATCTATATCCTTTTTGACAGGATCCTCAACTATAAAAGGGTTTAAAAACCTCGTCTTAGGTATTTTAAAATGGTGTTTATTCCTCGTGCAAAATCTATCTTTTGCCTCAACAAGTTTATCTTTATCTAAAAACAATCCTAAAACATTTTGAAGTTCCAAAGCTGTATATATACCTTTATCAGTATTTAATTGATATATAATCTCATCATAAGCCTTCTCCTCAGAAAAATCCAAAAGAGGTTTATATATTTCTTTAAGTCCATCATCTAAATCTAAATAAGTCTCTTTAAAATTAAGCAAATTATAAATCTCACCAATTACAATAGACTTATAATTTTTGTCATTTTCTTTATACTTAATTGCCTCTAAAGACTCTGGTATAGGAAATAAATTACTGTCATAATAAATATGCTTTACATTTTTAACTAAAGGCTCATCCCTATCTAAAATCTTTTTATAAACCTCAAAAGGCTTTTCTCTAAGTTCAATATTATATCCAACTACACCATCAATATTAATGTAGGCATTACATCCGAGATCCTCATACCCCTCTTTAGTATTCTTTCTAACCACATTGAGTTTACATTGCCCATATAAAAATACATCTTCCTTTTCAAGAGAATTTGTATAAATAATATCACCAAATTCATTATAAAACACTCTATATATTATAGTATTACCATCTTTATCATCATAACTTTTACTATACCCACAAGTAAACCCCATATTGCCAATAATATCAAGAGCTTCTTTAGTTCCAATTGAAGGATACAAATCATTTCTTAAAGTCGAACTCTTATTTTTTAAGATCGTCTGAACTCTATCTTTACTCTTTTTATTTCTAAGTTCATTTCTCTCTTCATCCGTAAATATATACTTATCAGGATTCTTCATACGGTCAAAAGAGTTTCCATCATAAATAGCTTTATACTTACATACAGAATAACTCTCTTCATTTAACCTATTTATATCATCTTCACAAATACTCAAAACTCTTTCATAAAAATCATTTATATTTTGGCCAAAAAGTTTATAAAGAGCCGTTAACTGCTGACCTCTTATATTCATATCATCAAGCATTATCATAATAGCAAGTACGCTATCCTCTCCCATATTTTCCAAAAGTTCATCTATAACAGATGCCGCTGAAGAAGAATTCTCAGTCATAGTTTGAATAACCAAAGAAAGGTCACTTAAATCAAGTCGTTTCCTACTCATAAAACTGCCCTCCTATTCTTATTTACAATTATACCATTTTTAAAAAGCTAATGCAAAACTATTTTTTTAAAAGATAAGTGAGATAATTAATATAATTTACATCATCAAAAATGATATCAAATAAAAAATCTATCTTCCTCTCTCTCATTTCCCTCACCCAGATTATATATTAGCACGCATCACAATATGTTTCATTACTTTCGACAAAACTAGATTTATTTTGTCATTTAATACATTTAAGTAGAAAAAAAACAAAAAAAGTAGTATAATTAACATGGCGATTAATTATGATAAAAAATTTAGGGGCAAATGGCAATTATAAATATGCAAATAGAGGAATGACACTAGAATCAGATATAGAAATTACAAACAATTTTTATCTAATAAATGATAAAGCAGTTATATATAAAAAACCGACACCAATCACAATTTCAAAAGTTAACTACCCATCTAGATTAGAAGCTGTTATAAAAGAAGGATATTTTAGAACCCCCTCAACTACAGATTATAATGGAGTATATAGAGGTAAATACATAGATTTTGAAGCAAAAGAGACGAAAAGTCATACTTCATTCCCACTTAACAATATTCACTCGCATCAAATAAATCATCTAAAAATGATTCATAAACATGGAGGAATAGGATTTTTAATTGTAAGATTTACTACACTAAATAAAACATACTTACTGCAATATGAAAAATTCGAAGAATTCCTAAAACAAAATACGAGAAAATCAATTCCACTATCATATTTTGATGAAGTTGGATATATAATTAAAGATAAATACAACCCTAGAGTTGATTATCTATCTATAATCGATAAAATATATTTTGGAGGTAAATTATGAAAGATGAAATAAACAGATTAAAAGTATTTTTAACCAAAGAAAAATTTAACTTGACAGTTTTAATTATTTCAGTTGTAATTCTAATTATAGGAGGATTAGTATTCAACTATATAATATCATTCATACTATTCATACTAACAAATCTAATTTGGATAATACCATACCTTAAGTGGAGAAAAAAATTAAATGAAAGAAAAATGGTAAAATCTGGTAAAAAACGAGATATCTTAAATGAAAGCAGTGATAAAATGAGTAAAAAGGTAAAAAGTAAACCAAAAAAGAAATCAGTTTGGAAAAAAATACTTCTAGCATTCTTAATATTTGTCTTAGTAGGATTAGTAGGAATAATTGGTTTTTGCTTTTACGTAGCAGGAACAGCAGGTAAATTTGACCCTAACAAACTTTATTCAAAAGAAGCAAGTAAACTATTAGACAGTAAAGGGGAGATATTTGCAAAATTAGGAAGTGAAATGAGACAAAAGATAAACTATAACGAAATGAGTGAAGAATTAATAAATGCCATAATCGCAACAGAGGACTCTAGATTCTTCGAACACAACGGATTTGATTTACCTAGATTCTTAAAAGCATCTTTTGGTCAAGCCATGGGACAAAATGCTGGTGGAGCATCAACCCTAACCATGCAAGTATCTAAAAACCAATTTACATCGACTAATTCATCAGGAATTGAAGGAATAAAACGTAAATTTACCGATATATATATATCTATGTTCCAAATAGAAAAAAACTACTCAAAAGAACAAATTATAGAATTCTATGCAAATTCATATTATTTAGGTTCAGGTGCATACGGAGTTGAACAAGCAGCCCAAACATACTTCAATAAAAAAGCATCAGAACTAAATGTATCAGAAGCCGCAATGATAGCCGGAATGTTCCAATCACCAGTAGCCTTTGATCCAAATATAAACCCAGAAAAGACAGAAGCCAGAAGAAAAATAGTATTAAGTCTTATGAAAAGACATGGATATATAAACAATGAAGAGTACAAAATAGCTAAAAAAATGACCGTCGACAAAATAGTCGCTAAAGGCCAAAGTGCTGCATCAACAGGCTCAGAATTCCAAGGATTTATCGATACAGTAGCCGAAGAAGTAGAAGAAAAAACAGGATTTAATCCATATTCATATTCTATGAAAATACATACAACAATGGATAGAGATAAACAAAAAGAAGTCAACGCAATTATGAAAGGTGAAAAGTTTGACTGGGAAAACGACAAAGTAGAAGCCGGAGTAATTGCCCTAGATACTAAAACAGGTGCCATAGTTGCTGTAGGTTCTGGAAGAAATAAAACAGGTGCCAGAAGTAGAAATAATGCAACACAGATTAAAAGACAAATAGGTTCAACCGCAAAACCTATGTATGATTACGGCCCAGCTATAGAATTTAACAATTGGAATCCATCACACATGATAATTGATGATCCATACTCTTACAGTGATGGAACAGAGATCAATAACTGGGATGGAGGATATAAAGGAATGATGACGATAAGACAAGCACTTATCGAATCGAGAAACATTCCAGCATTAAAAACGTTCCAAAGCGTTAAAAATGCAACAGTTAAAGACTTTGTACAAAGTATTGGACTATCACCTGAAGTTGACTCAACAGGATTTATCCACGAAGCCCACGCCATAGGAGGTTACACAGGAGAATCTCCTATGACAGTAGCAGGAGCATATGAAACATTTGCCAATGGTGGATATTATGTTAAACCATACAGTTTTACAAAAATAGAATTTGATAAAAATAAAAAGACATACGAAAACAACCCAGATAAAAAACAAGTAATGAGCCCTGAAACAGCATATATGGTAACAAATATGCTTATAGATACAGGTAAAAATGCCTTAGGTAACTATAGTAATGTCAATGGCGCACAGTTTGGTGCAAAAACAGGAACGACCAATTTTGATAAAAAAACACTAGCTGCAAGAGGGTTACCAAGCAACGCCGTAAACGACCTTTGGGTTGCTGGAATAAGTCCAGATTATACAATTGCCGTATGGTACGGATATGAAGTAAACACTGCTGGATACTATAACAGATTTGGTTCATCTCAAAACTCAAGACTGTTCCAAGCAGTAGCTAAAAATTTCTTTAACTCTTCATCTACATTTGCAAGACCAGATGGTCTAGTTGAAGTTGAAGTAGAACAGTACACAGGAACACCACTACTACCAAGTGCGAATACACCATCTACAGCCCGTTCTGTTGAACTATTTAAAGCAAGTGCAAAACCGACAGAGACATCAGCCCGCTTTAACACATTAAACAATGTTACAGATTTAAAAGCAACATCAAGTGGAAATACAATTACGTTAAACTGGAAAGAAATAGGAACGCCAGAAGCTTTAAACTCAGGATATTGGAAACCATACGTTGATAAAGCATTCTCAGTAACTAAAGATCAAAACTCTTACCTATCTCAAATTATGGGATACAACAGTTCAGTACTAGGAAGTGTTATATATAACGTATATCAAAAATCAGGTGGAGGATTAAACTTAGTTGCCAGCGTACCAAATGGCAGTGCAACAATAAGAACTTCATCAAGTACAAGTAATCCTACATATGTAGTAAAAGCAAGTTATTCAGCCTTCCCAGGAGCAGAGAGTTCAGGAACAGAGATTACCGTAGATCACAAAGGAGCAACTACAGATGATCTAAAAGTCTCACCTGCAAACTACAATATTGATTGGACCACTGGAAGCAACTTTAACCATAACCCTAAAGATAAAGTTAGAGTAACCTTAAAAGGTGAAGATGTAACTTCAAATGTAAAATTTAATATTGGAACTATTACCGATAAAACAACTCAAAAAACAGCTACTATAAATGATCTTTCAAATACTGCTGGAACATATTTAGTAACATATACAGGATCATATGATGGAATAGACACACCAAAAATAGAAGTTACTGTAACCGTTAAAGAAAAAAATTAAGTCAGGTTAAAATCCTGACTTTTTCATTTAAAAAGATGTATTAACTACACCTTTTTATAACCACATATATCACTCAGTAAACAAGTATCACATTTAGGATTTCTAGCCAAACAATAATACCTTCCAAACAAAACCATCTGATGATGTCTTTTACAAAGTTCACCTTTTTTAAACTTCTTACTAAGTTTTCTCTCAACAGTTAAAACATCATCTTTTTTTTGTGCTAATTTTAACCTCTTACTCACCCTCTCAACATGAGTATCTACTGCTATTACATCTTCGTTATATATATTACTTAATACTACATTTACAGTCTTTCTTCCAACTCCAGGAAGAGACTCTAAATAATCTCTATTATTAGGTAATACACCATCACATTCACTACATAATCTTTTAGATATTTCTATCAAATTATAAGCTTTTCTCCTAAATGTACCAATAGGTCTAATTATATCTATAACATCTTCTACATTAGCCTCACTTAAAGATTTTAAATCAGGATACTTTTTAAAAAGTTCACTAGTTACACTATTTACCCTCTTATCAGTTGTCTGAGCAGAAAGCATAGTTGCCAAAAGTAATTCATAATCCTTATTATAATTTAACTCACACTTAGGATTTGGAAATAGATCATCTAAATAATTCTCTATCCTACTCATTGAGCCAGTCATATTCAAATACTTCCTTTTTAGTTTTCTTCACATTTTTTTTAACATCAGATGTACTTTTCACACCCTTTTTTCTCCACTCAGATAAAATCTTATCGATATATTTTAAATTACTAACGCCATTATAAACAGCTTCCTTCAAAGCAATTTCTATTATATCTTCAGAATAATTATTATCAATCCACGCTCCAATTATCTCATACTCCATAGGACTTAAAGTTCTCGCAAATTCCTTTTCAAACTTGTCATATATAGTAATTTCCTTATCTTTTTTTTCATTCACAATTTCCATCGCAAGCTTATCATAAAGCCTATCCGTATTTATATATTCTGTAACTATAGGCCCTTTAGTCATATCAAGTTTAAGTATATCTTTTTTAGATAGACTATCTATAATCTTTAATACATCATTAATTTTAATATCTAAATCTATAGATATCTCTTCAGGATCAAATTCACTTTTAGATAAAAGATATATGATAACTATCAATTCTCTATCAGTTATCTTAAATTTTTTATAACTTTTTAAAAGAATTATAGGAACACTAATGTTGCCATTTTTAATTAAATCTACTACTTTACCAGTCATAAAACATCATTCCTTTATAAATTATTATAACTGATTAAATAATCTAATTCAAGAAAAATTATTTCTTATATTTCCTATATTTTTTTCTGACTTCTCTACTTCTGCTCATCTCAGTCATAAACCTCATAAAATCATATGTTTCCTTTTCATCAAATATTTCACATAAAATCATATACAATTCCTTAAAAGTATTCGCACAAAAAATGAGTAAAATTAGCTCCCTTTTATCCAAAGGCTCACCACTTAAAAATCTTTTTTTACATCTCCAAATATTCTCAATAGATATATTAACACAACCACATTTATAGTCCTTTAATAATAAATCTTTATCACATAAATTTTTTTTACAAGTATTTAAAACAAGTTCATAGATAGTATTACTATCCTTTAATTTATCATCAACTTTTACAAAATTACAAATAACTGTATTTTTTAAACTGATCAAACTGCTTAGTTTAGATAAATCCCAATTCTCACCATTAAAAGTAATAAGTAAACTTGTCTTAACAACCTGAGATGGATAACAACTCAATAAAACATCCTTTCCAAAATATACACAGACATCATAATATCTACTATCTAAATTAAAAATAGAAATTAATAATTTCTTAACTAAATCCTTATGATTATGCATACTTAAAAAAGCAAAAGGAAACCTCAGAGGAATCATATCCAATTCCTCATCCAATTTCTCATAATCTTCTAAAGTCATAACCCTATTACATTTAATACACTTTTTAAAGACAGGTTTATTAAATTCCTTTATCACGTTTACCCCACTTTTCTAATATGTATTTATCGTGATTAATCATATATATTTTCTCCATAAATTCATTAGTATCACTAACATTTAATATCTGACAGATTATCTCATATAACTGTTTATATGTACAAGCATTTAATGCCAAAAGCCAAAGCTTACTCTCATCCAATTTCACCTTTTCCACATAATATTTATTTTTATAATACTCAATATTTTTCACAAATGCTGTATAAAAATTCAATGTTATACCTCTTTTATCAGAAAACTTAACTTCAAATTCACCCTTATCACTATCTAGAGGATTGCAGTTGATAACAATCTGATATATTTTCTCTTCGCCGATTGTCTTATCTATATTTTCATATAAAGCAAAAGTAACAGATACATAAGGATTTAAAAATATAGAAGACTTTTCATAATCATCGCAATCTATATATTTATCATTTAAAGTTATATAAAAATTAAACTTGTTAGTTTCGTAGTGAATTAAAGGCTTCTTCACCTCCTCATATCCACTGTGGATTTCTGACTTTTCTAAAGAAATATGAGAGTCAATCTGCGCATTTAAAAACTTAACTAAAAATTTTTGACTATTCATAAACAACCTTTCAAAAGCAGGTAAAAAAGTAAGTGGAATTATATTCTCATCCATACTAGACCAATCCAAACAAATCTCTCCTTTCAACATAAAGAGTATAAAACTCACGCTTTATACCCCTCTATATATAACATTCGATATAAAAATGCCACTTTCCTTTTTTTAATTAAAAAAAACATGTTATTTATAATTATCTATAACATATTTCTTTATTTCATCTTTGTCATTGCTAAGTCTATTTTCAATCAACTTATTTTCCAAATCATTTATTAAAGGCTTTAAAAAAGGTCCAGCCTCAACCCCTAAAACATCACATATCTCAAGTGGAGATAGAGCAATGTCACGTTTACTTCTAATTGGCATTTTAGCAAACTCCTCATTTAAAACTTTCTTATCTATTCCCTTAATTTCACAGGCCATACTACAACTATATAAACCATATTTATATAAAACATGTCTATCCATAACATTTAAATTTTTAAGTTCATTAATTTTAATTATAGTTTCTCTTTCAATTGAATTAAAATTGTACTTATCTAAAACATCTAACATAGACCAAGTAACAATCATAGAAGGAGTTATCTTAATATTCCTAAGTTTTGGAATGTCTAAAAATTTCTCTAACTTTAATTCCAAAATCAAATTAATTCCATACTCTTTATTAGAATTGGAAAAAATCAAATCTAACTCACTTTTTTTAACGTCATTAGATAATCTCCTTAAATTGTGTCCATATCTTTTCATACACTTTTTAAGATAAGAATCTATCTTAAAATCTAAAACAGTTGCAAACCTAATAGCCCTAAGAATTCTAAGTGCATCCTCTCTAATTTTCACCTTAGCATCACCGACAGTTCTAATAACTCCATCATCCAAATCTTTAGTAGCCCCAAATAGATCAATCTGAGTTCCATTTTTATCGATAGCTAAAGTATTAATAGTAAAATCTCTCCTTCTAATATCTTCTTCCAAAGTATCTACATACTGAAGAAATCCTGGATGTCTCATATCCTTATATGAAAATTCCCTTCTAAATGTGGTTATTTCAACCTTTACATTTTTATATATTAAAGTAACAGTTCCATACTCAGAAGAAGTAGTTACTACCTCATCAAAAATGTTTATAATCTCCATAGGTGTAGCATCTGTACATATGTCAATATCACTAGAACTTCTCTTTAAATATAAATCCCTAGGATATCCACCTATCAAATAAGCTTTATAACCATAACTTTCAATTTTCTCAAGTATTTTTATCGCTGTCTCATACAAATTAATCTCCTCCAACTTAAAGATAAAAAAAAGGCTAATAAGCCTTAATTCATAGCGTCTTTTAATTTAGAACCAGCTTTAATTGTAACAACATTTCTTGCAGGTACTCTAACATCTTCTCCAGTTCTTGGATTACGAGCAGTTCTAGCTTCTTTATGTTGTTTAGTAAAAGTGCAGAAACCTGTTAAACTTACTTTCCCTTCTTCTTTTAATCCTTTTACAATTCCATTTAAAGTTGCATCTAATGCTCTAGTAGCATCAGCTTTTGTAAGTCCTGCTTCCTCTGCAATATAATTTACTAAATTTTGTTTTGTCATTCTAATTTACCTCCTATGTTTTAAATTCGCTAAGCTATTTTTGCTTACACTTACATGTTACCATGTTTAAAATTAAAAATCAACAACTTTACAATATTTTTTAACAAAAAAACCACATTACATGGTTTTTATATCACAATAGCAAACAAATTACTAGAACCTTTATTTACAAGTTTAGATAAAGTCTGTTTTAGTTTAAATCTGACACTCTCAGGCATAAGAGAAAGTTTAGCTTGAATTCCCTCTTTAACAATAACATCTAAACTCCTTCCAAATATCTCACTTTTCCAAATGTTCTCAGAACCATCTTCCTTATCCTTCGTTATGTAATTAATAAGTTCCTTACTCTGAAGTTCAGATCCAATAATAGGTTCAAAAGTACTTTCCACATTAACTAAAAACATGTGAATTGAAGGAGCCGTAGCTTTAAGTTTAATTCCATATCTCGAACCTTGTTTTATAATCTCAGGAGTATCTAAAGTCATATCAGAAAGCGTAGGTGAAGCAACTCCATATCCAGTAGATTTAACCATCTTAAGTGCATCTTTAACCTGATCATATTCCTTTTTAGCCTCATTATAGTCCTGAAACAAACTTAAAAGTTGTGACTTAGAAGTAATATCAACCCCTATTATATCCTTTAAAACTTGATTATATAAATCGTCAGGTGTCTTTAAAGTAACCCTTACATCACCTGTTGCCGTATCGACATCAGATAAATAAGCCTTCTCAATGTACTCACACTCTTCAAGTTTACCAGTAATAATATTTATATCTCTAAGTTTATCAATAGGTTCAACACTATTCTTTATAGTATCAATATAGGCTTTTTTCAAAAAGTTATCAGGCTCTAAAGTAGCCACCCAATCAGCCATTTCAATATTAATACAATTTACAGGAAATTCATACAAAGCCTCTCTTAATATATTATAAGAATCCCTCTCACTCATGTTATCTATATTCATCGGTAAAACAGGAACACCATATTCATCATTTAAACTCTCAGCTAAAGCTTCAGTCTCTGGAAGCATAGGATGAGTAGAATTTAAAATCACAATATAAGGTTTACCAATCTCTCTAAGTTCTTCAGCAATCCTAGATTCAGACTCTACATAAGCATCCCTAGAAAATTCTCCGATAGAACCATCAGTTGTAATAAGCACACCAATAGACGAGTGATCTTTAATGACTTTTTCAGTACCAATCTCTGCCGCTTCAACAAAAGGTATTGCCTCTTCATACCAAGGTGTATGAACCATTCTAGGCCCATTTTCATCCTCATATCCTTTTGCTCCATCGATTATATAACCAACACAATCGACAAGCCTCACATCAGCAGAAAAATCATCTATTTTAATCTTAGTAGCATTACTCGGAACAAACTTAGGTTCAGTTGTCATAATAGTTCTACCCTGAGCAGACTGAGGTATTTCATCTAAAGTTCTCTTTCTCTCATACTCATCCGCAATATTAGGAACTACTAAATTTTCTATAAATCTCTTAATAAAAGTAGATTTGCCAGTTCTCACAGCCCCTACAACACCTAAATAAATATCCCCTCCTGTTCTTTCAGTAATATTTTTAATTATATCTATCTTTTCCATTATATCACCACTTTCTCTAGTTAAATATATGATAAATAAACTAAGATATGTTAAAAAAATAAACTATTTATTTAATAACTGTATAACTTCAAGACATATATATTAAATATATTATAAAAAACTTAAAATTAAATCCTTTTTTAAATGAAAAAAATTACACCTACGTAATAATTTTTCACACAAATAAAACCTTATATCATTTTATCAATATCTTTAGGAACCTTATCATTGATAACAGCCTCGATAATTTTATCTTGTTTTTCTTTAGATACCTCTCTCCCAGTCATCTTAGAAAGTTCCTCAATAACCTCTCTCAAAGTTCCTTCATTTTTTATATCGTTTTGCTGAAGTTTCTCTGCTAAACTAAGTATAGTCTCCTTATTGACATTTGTCTTTTTCTCCACTCTATTAAAAAAACTATCAGAAAATTTCAAAATAAAAACCTCCTAACTTAATATATGTAGGAGGTTTACTATTGTTCACCTTTATTTTTAAAATTAAGCACAATCGGTGTACCTTCAAAATCAAAATTTTCTCTTATCTTATTTTCTAAATACCTCTTGTAAGAAAAGTGAATCAATCCCTTACTATTGACAGAAATGTTAAAAGTTGGAGGACAAACCCTAACTTGATTAGAAAAATATATCTTTAGTCTTTTATTCTTATAAGTTGGAGGTAAGTTGAGTGAATAAGCATCCATAATTACATTATTGAGTAGACTAGTTTTAATCTCTTTATGAGCATTATCATAAACCTTTATAATCTGAGGCATCAAAGTGTGAACCCTTCTTTTAGTTAAAGCCGACAAAAACACTATAGGAGCATAAGGCATAAACTGAAACTGAAAACGTATATCCTTAGTAAAATCTTTAATAGCCCTATCTTTATCATCGATCAAATCCCATTTATTTACAGCAATTACAACAGCTTTGCCCGCTTCTATCGCATACCCTGCAATATGCTTATCATGTTCAATTATCCCCTCTTCAGCATTAATCACAATAACGCATACATCAGACCTATCAATAGCCTTCAAAGACCTAAGTAAACTGTATTTCTCAACATTTTCGTATATCTTACCACGTTTTCTCATACCAGCAGTATCTATAACTACAAAATCTCTTTTGTGATAAGCAAACTTAGTATCAACTGCATCCCTAGTAGTTCCAGGAGTATCACTAACAATTACCCTATCTTCATTTAAAATAGCATTAACTAAACTGCTCTTACCTACATTAGGTCTTCCAATTATACAAAACTTAAGTGCATCATCATCCTCTTCAGCAAAGTATTCCAAACCATCACTTATTTTCTCAAGTAGTTCATAAATATTAGATGACTGCTGAGCAGAAACATTTACATATTCATCAAAACCTAAAGAGTAAAAATCATACTCATGATTTTTAAATAACTTAGAATCAGTTTTATTAATAACTACAATGACAGGTTTACCACTTTTAAGTAAAATATCTCTTACAACATAATCAGATGAAGTAAGTCCCTCTTTACCATCTACTACAAACAAAACCTTATCCGCCTCATCAATCGCAAGTTCTGCTTGAGCCTTAATTTCTTCATTAAATGACCCATCCGATATTTCAATACCACCAGTATCAATTAAGTGAAAAGACATATCCTTAAAATTTACCGTTCCATATATCCTATCTCTAGTAACTCCAGGAGTATCTTCAATTATAGCCTCTCTACTACCCACTAATATGTTAAATAAAGTTGATTTACCCACATTAGGTCTTCCAACTAAAGCAACTACAGGCTTTTTCATACTATCACCTCCGCATTGACCTTTTTACCATTTTTTAAAATCTTACTTACTATATCTCCAAATATTAAATCACAGTTTTCAACAAGTTCACCTATTTCTAAATCAGATAATTTTAAAGGTCTTATATAAAAACTGCCACCATACTCCAAAACCTCAATAAACTTAAATAAATCTTTTATAAAATAAATATCGTCTGTTTTATATAAAAACACACTATCTATAACTTCAATATTCATAGTAATATCATCGTTAAAATAATCTAAATAGTATCCATCATCTTTCTTAATAAATATAACCACACCGTAAAACTTATCAATATATATTTTTATATCTAAAAATCCACATAAATCAATCTTATAAATTTCGATAATTTTATTAATATATTCCTCAGCAAGATTTCTATCTTTAAAATCTACATTTTTTATATACATGTTAGATAGATATAATGTCATATCATCTCCAAAATCGATCTTCAAAAAACCACCCAAAATATTGTATGAATTACAAAACTACATAGTTCTTTGAATCTTCTTATATACATCTTCCCTACCATCTTTATTCACACTAGAGAAAGTTATAAACTCATCACCTACAACTAAATCCAAATCATTTATTATCATTTTTCTCTGTTTTTGAAATTGAGTTATTCCAATTTTATCAGACTTAGTACCAACTATAACTGTAGGTATCTTATAGTACTTTAAAAAATTATACATTAAAACATCATCACTCATAGGTTTATGTCTAAAGTCAACTAATAGAAAAACACATTTTAAATTTTTCCTGTTTATAATGTAATCTTCAATCATAAGTCCAAATTTTTTTCTCTTAGTTTTACTCACCTTCGCATAACCATAACCAGGAGCATCAACTAAATAAAACTCATCATTGACATTATAAAAATTAATAGTTTGAGTTTTACCAGGTCTACTAGAAGTTCTCGCATAATTTTTTCTATTAATTATAGTATTAATAAAACTGCTCTTTCCAACATTAGACCTTCCAATAAGTAAATACTCAGGTTTTTTATCAGTTGGATATTGACTTCTCCTATTAGCCATAATATCTAAATCAACAGATTTTATCTTCATGATAAAACCTCCCTTTTCATTTAAATTATAACAGATTTTAAAATAATAGTAAAATAGAAAAATCTATAAATTTAAACAAATATATTGACTTTTATCACTTTTTAATGATATACTCATTGTGTTGTCTGGGGAATTAGCTCAGCTGGCTAGAGCACTTGCTTTGCACGCAAGGGGTCAGGAGTTCGAATCTCCTATTCTCCACCATAATAGTTAATTAAACCTTATTTTATAAGGTTTTAATTATATTTGCACTCATTTTAGTTCTTAAAATCTTCTTATTCTTTTTCTGAACTTGAGTGTCATTTCGAGTATCCTATTCGTTTCGCAATTACTGTAATAGATACTTTGATAATTGTAAGAGTACATGGCTATATTTATAGTCATGTATTTTTTTGACTTCAAGTTCTACATAGTAATCAAAGGAAATAGCAATTATTTTAGCATTTTCCTTTGTTACTTTTTTCTTTTTTTCTTACTTTTTATAAAACGATTTTTTTTGATTTTTCGTTTTATAAATTTTTATAGAACGATTTTTTTTAATTTTTCGTTTTATAGATTTTTATAGAACGAATTTTTCCTTTTTTTCGTTTTATAAATTTTTTTATTTTTATTAAAATATAAAGAATAAATTATTCATTATCCGTTAAAAATATTTCTACATACTCTTTAAATACAAAAATTTGATTTCTTGTATATCCTGTAGTTTCTTCTAATACATTATTTTTTCTAAGTTCTGATATAACGCCATTCAAAGTTGATGAAGGCATCTTTATATCATTTGCAATATTTTTTCTAGAAGCAACAGGATCATCATAAAAATAATCTATAACTTTTTTTACGTTTTCAGGATTTGCTTTTAGTTCGAAAGATAAATTATCCATTTTTTTAGTTAATTCTACTACTTTTCTAAATTTATTTTTGGCTATTTTTGCTGTTTCTATTATTCCCTCTAAGAAAAATTTTATCCAACCAATCATATCGTTTTTACTTCTAACAATACTTAATTTATCATAGTAAGCATCCCTATTTTTTTCAAAAAATGATGAAATATAAAGACATGGTTTTTCTAATAAATTTCTATTTTGTAGATATAATGGAATTAATAACCTGCCGATTCTTCCATTACCGTCTAAAAATGGGTGAATTGATTCAAATTGATAATGAATCATAGCAATTTTTATTAAATCAGGTGTATTTATACTATCGTTGTTTATAAAAGATTCTAAATCTTTCATACACTCTTCTAAATCTTCATATAATGGTGGAACATAAATTGCATTAGAAGGCATCGTTCCACCAATCCAATTTTGTGATTTTCTAAAAATTCCAGGCGTTTTATGTTCACCACGAACACAGCTTAACAAAATTTCATGAACATCACGTATTAAGCGATTACATAAAGGAAAATTATCACTTATTCTATCAATGCCATAATTAATAGCCTTTACATAATTTTGAACTTCTTTCCAATCATCTCTTTTTTCAGGATTAATGTCTTCGAAGTCTGACAAATCTTCTTCAATGGTTGTCTTTGTTCCTTCAATTTTACTTGATCTATTAGCTTCAATTTTTACATGCATTTTAATATATAAATCAACATTTGGTTGTAACAAAGAATAAGCATTCAATTCACCAATTTGTCTATTAGCTTCAGCAAGTAACTTATCTAATTCAGTATCTTCCCATCCCCAATTATAATTGATTTTACTTGGTAAAAAAGCTTGATAACCATCACCATTTTTGTATTCACCAGACTTATATTCTTCTAATTTCATATAGAAAACCTCCCTTTTTATATAGTATAACATTTTATTAATACTTTTTAAATATAAGACAATAAAGCAACATTTTAAAACCATCTTGTTACTTCAAAACATTCGCAATCATTATCATTGATATTTTTTAATAATATTTTTCTTATTTTTTTATTGCTTTTATAATCCCATGCCCATACTCTTCCAATAAGCAAGCATGAAAAATACATATGATCAGACAAATCAATCATCTCAGTTTTTAATTTATCTGGTGAACTCTTATAATTTAATTTTGTTTCAAACTCTTTACAAAAATTCAATAATTTTTGATAAATCCATATATCATTATTCCCCATTACTTCATATTTTCTTTTTTTAATGTTTTTGATAATTTTTACATACTCCATTTTCATCCTATTAATACTAAATTTAATTATTTCATGCAATTTCTCATATAAAATAATTTTTTCAGGAACTTCACTATTTTTTATTATTTCTTTAAACTTTTGGTTTAAATCTTCACTTAATACTATTGAACCTGTATAATTTATTCCCATACACTTACATATTTCTTTCAATAATCCATCGGATTGTTCAACTAAAATTTCAAATCCCCATCTTTGATATTTCAATTTATTTTTTCTTTGTCTTTCTTTAGAAGAAAAATCAATAGCAAATACAATTATTAAAGTCGAAAAAATAAGTTCTTTTGAATCCCAAATTACCCTTTTAAAACTATGATATTCATTAAAAAGTCTGCCTATTAAATATATTAAAATTAAATAAAGAATTAACAAGACAGCAACAACTAATAATGGTTCAAAACATTTGAATGCTCTTACCACTAACCTCTTTATTCTTTTCATTAATAAAATAAATTGTTCTTTCTTTATTATAAAGAAATCTTTTAAATTAACTTTATATTTTTTACCTTTATATTTTATCTTCATAAAGCATCTCCTAAAATCTAATTACTTATAATATCATTTTTATTTCAAGGTATCAAGGACATCTATTGCTTTGTCCTCGTCCCCTAGTAATAAATGCGAATAAGTGTTGAGTGTCATTTCAATATCAGAGTAGCCTATTCGTTTCGCAATTACTGTAATAGGTACTCCATTTGATATTAGTAAGGATACATGGCTATGTCTAAAGTCGTGTATTTTTTTGACTTCAAGTTATATATAGTAATCAAAGGAAATAGCAATTATTTTAGCATTTCCCTTGTTACTTTTTTCATTTTTGTTTAATTTTTCAAAAAACGAATTTTTTCGATTTTCCATTTTATAATTTTTTTAATTTTTATTAAAATTTAAAGATATAAAAAAAATTAATCAATATAAGATTAATCAAATGAAACTACAAAACGAAATATATGAAAGAAGAATAAAGGTTAGGGACTCTAGAACAAGACTAAATAATTCAACCATTAAATTAGACAATTACAATATGTATAAGGATCTTTGGACTATTAATAAAATAAATGATGAAATAATTGGAACAAGTAGTATAAGAACTAATATAGAAAATAATGAAAACACTAAAACAACTGTTTGGCCATATTGGTTATACAATAATTCCAAGTAAATGGAAACAAGGCTATGGAACAAAATTTCTTCATCTTTTGTTAGAAAAATGCGAAGAACTAGGATTAGACAAAGTAGAATTAATCTGTTCAGTAAATAATAAAGGCTCACAAAGAGTAATAGAAAACAACTTTGGAGAGCATGTAGATACTACAATAGATTCTAGTGATAATGCATACTATAAAAGATATAAAATAGATGTAAAAAGATCATTACATAAATTTGAAGGCAAAAAAACGAAATAAAATGTATGAAACAACATTTATTTGATTTGTAAAAAGATAAGATAAATGTTATAATCTTAGTAGAAGAGGTGAGAGAGTGAAAATTGAAGAATTATTAAGATTAAAAAGAGATTTTAGTAGGCAATCAGATCATTATAAGCAAAGCGAAGTTGGTAAAAAGGAATTATCGAAAATTCAACAGTTGGAATTTAGACATTTTATTGAAGCGAAAAAAGCAATAGATAAGGTGTTATTCCTAACTTTTGATGTCAGTCCGGGAACTGAACTTACCCATTTAATGGAATTGTATTCTGACAATTTATCATTACCCAAAGAAATATGTGATTTTTTATGTCAAAATTCTACATTTAAAGATTTTTATTTGAGTGCAATAATTAAAAAAGTTCATGATTATTTTGGAACTAACTATTTTTCTCATAACGTATTTCCAACTTTTGGAGAAAAAATAAATTTGTTTAATTATTTTTCCGAAAGTTACAACCCATTTGCAAAGGTGTATGGTGAAAATAGAGATTATTTTCTAGATTGTTTTTATATAGATTTAGCAAAGATACTCTGTTCTTGTCACCTTGATTCACATTTTGAAAGAGAACAACTTTTTAAAGCAACTAATGTTAGAGAATTATTAAAAGCAATAGAAATGACTTCAAATATTGATCATAGCCAAAATTTAGAAGAACAATTAAAAACTTGCGTAGATGTCAAAACTCTAAAAAAATATATAGAATCTTTAAATCCTGAAGTAGTTTTTGCAGATAATCAGACACAAGAAGAAACAGTAGAATCTATTTCATCAGAAAATAGTGAATTACAGCAGCAAATATCAAAAATTAAAAATTCTCATTTCCCAGATGAATATAAAGAGCAACTTATTGCCGAATTAGAGCAAGGAGATTCACAAAGAGGCGATGGAAGAACTAGCGGTAGATCTATTTAAAGTAGATTTAAAATTGTTAAAATATCAAAATGTTAGTTTTGACAGATATTAGTATTTATGCTAATATGTATATAGCAAAGGAAATTTGCATAAAATAAAAAAGGGGTACATTTGACTATCGGAATCAAATGCTTTCCCTTGATTGGATAGCACTTGAAATCAGGCTGGTGTCTGAAATCAAGTGCTTTTGCTTATCTAAATAACAATATAAATATTATCAAAATAAGTAGTAATATTATTCTATGTAGTTTTTCTTCACGATGAGTCATAATATCACCCCTTTCACATTATACAGGAGGTATAAAAATGAAAGGGAAAGCACTTGACATATTTCAAATGTACCCAATTTCATTGTATCAGACTGAAAATTAAATATCAATATTTTAAAAGTCACACAATGAAACTTTTATATACTCTAAATGTCCATAAGGACTTTTTTTGATACAGAGATATAAATGTATTAATTATTATAAAACTTATTTCCAACCAGCAGAAAACAAATTGTAAAATAGACTTTATCTATTTTCAAAGATTAATCATTTAAAACTATCATTTACTATTTCACTTTTGCGTTTATTTTTATTATTTTTCTTAAACATATTATGAATTCAGAATAAAAATCTTCAAATACTTATATTACTAAATCACTTGAGGTTCACAAGTCAACTATAAGTCATGAACTAAAAAACAAGTAAATCTAATATTTATGTAAGTCTGTAAAAATTAATAATATCCCATATAATGCAACTCTTCATCAAGGATTTGAATATCTTGATTTTTATATAATTTAATATAACTATCTAACATCCCCATATAGAAATTTTCTATAAAACTTATGCATTCCATAGACAAGTTGTCTTTAACAAATTGTATTAAATTATCTCTGCCTGAGGATATAACAGATTTATAATCTGCAAGCATTTCAGAAAAGTCATAACCTCCATATTTCATGTAATCATATGGATGACCTTCTATAAAGTCTGCATTTTTAATTCCTAACTTTGATAAATTTTCAGTAAAACACAAAATTGTATCAAAAATGTCTATTACTTCCCTTTCATATCCAAATGTGTTGGTAGAAATATAATACATTTGCCTTTTTTTTGTTTCTTCAAAATTTTTATCATTTAAACTCGGGAAAGACTTTTGAAACTCTTCCGAATCCAAAGTTTTTTCCATCATGCTTATAACTTCTGCCGAAAATCTTGCAATAGATTCTGCAATTACACTTTTATCTGGTAATGTATTATAATAATCTCTTGGTGTATTATCGCTATAACAATAATACTGAATAGCATGTGTTACTTCATGATTAAATACAGAGTAATTATCTTCTCCATGATAACCTAATGATGAAGGATCAGAAAGAACCAAATGAATAGTATCATCATCAAAATTAGGACCTACATTCGAATCTTCTATATGGAATTTTGGATTGTTCCGTTTGATTAATATTAGTGTTTCTATTTCTTTTAAAGTAAAAGGTAAACCTAAATTATATAAATTAATATAATTATTTAAAATATATTTTATTACATCATCAGACGTTCGAATTCCTGTTTTTAATATAGTAGTAAGTTGATCTAATTTACTATAAAAATTATCTTCTTCGTCATTATAACTTTCTTTTTCTTTTATATTTAGTGAAATATTAGAAGATTTTAAAACATCTAAAAGGTTTTGATCTATATTATTTAAATTCACCTCATCAACATATACATTATTAAGAAAGTCTCTTATATTATTTTTTAACTCTTCGCTTTTTGTTAGAATAAATTTATTTATTAAACTCTCAAGTATATGTTTTGGAATAATAACATTTTTTATTTTTTCTTTATCTTTTAATATATCTTGAGATAAGTATATGATAATAATACTTTCTTTTAAAGGACCCAATTCAATTTGTCTAAAAAGTTCTTCTACATTAAAATCCATTGTATTTAAGATGAAAAGAAGCACTTCCATATTAATAGAATTATCTGTGTTAATAATATTATATTTGCCGTTTTGAATATTATTTAATAGATACTCTTTTACACTTGTATCCTTTATTTTCAAATTGAATTCTATTCCACAAAAATTACGATATTCTTCATTATTTTCTATTAAATAATCAATTACTTTTTTACCATTTATGTCTTTCAAATATAATTCAGGACTTCCAGTAAAACCTATTTGAGATAGATACTTGATATATTCTTTATCACCACTTAATAAAATTTTTTCTAAAAATTTTATACCAATTTCCGTATATGATCCACCTAAACTAAAATTATTTAAGGATAAATCTGGTTTATTTTTTAGTATAAAATCTAATAATGTCATGTTTGAACTACTATCAACAATTAAGTCTAAATCAAATTCATTTAACTCAAGTTCATTCATGCCATTACTAAAATAATTTATAATTTCGGGTATTGAATCACTTTTTTTATTGCTATAAAATGAGTTATGATAATCATCA
Source organism: Bacilli bacterium (assembly GCA_017511945.1). Classification (GTDB taxonomy): domain Bacteria; phylum Bacillota_I; class Bacilli_A; order RF39; family UBA660; genus Coprosoma. The sequence goes on from JAFWHR010000025.1 coordinate 21,046, forward strand.
AATATTTTTTTATTATCTTCGGAAATTTTTGTGTAATCTTCTATTAATTTTTTTATTTTAGGGGCTACTTCTAACTGCCTTTTTTTTAAAACTTCATCCTGTCCATTAAGTATTATATCTTTAATATTATCTTGTCTACTAGTCATATTTACACCTTCTATATTTGTTAAAAGTTGCTTTTAAATATTTAATTATTTCAGGATAAAAAGCTTCAAAAGTTTTATATATTTCTCTACTATTTTCAAATTCTTCTAGTTTTTCTAATATATCCCTTATATAGATAAACCCTTGTTCTTCTTCCCATTTTGTCATACCATCAGCCCATTTAACATCTTTATATTCATTAATTATATATCTAATCTGAATTGCCCTTACTATATGTTCATTTATTATTTCTACATCAGTTGGATAACCTTGTTTGCTCATTTCTTCTTTAAGGCTATCAAATAAGTCTGTGTTAAAATCTAATAATCCTAATTTTTCTGTTATAGGATTAACATAACCATGTAAAAACTCGTGTATTGGTGCACCTATAACATTTTCATAGTTATCTCTTTCGAATAGACTTTCTTTTTTCATATCACTTGTAACAGGATTCATATCATATATTTTATTATTGATGGACGCAGAAAATGAACCATTTGATGCAAATGGAATTAGATTTAAATAAAATTCATTATTAGTTTTTTCAAAGTATTCATCATAAAACTTTAATACATTTCCTTTTTTAAAGCAATCTAAAATATAATTAGTCCATTTTTTATACATATCTATATTGCTACTATAATAATCCTCAAAGTTAATTTTATTGGCAAATTCTTCTAATTTATTTATAAAATTATAGACTGATTCATCTTCTTCTAATCTTTCTTTAAATACATAATCATCTAATGCATCACATTTAAAATGTTCATCTAACTGTAAGAACAATGCATATGGTGCATCATATATAAATTTATGTTTTTCTACTAATGACATAAAATCTTTGATAACTTCATCATTTTTAAATTCTGAAAATATTTCTAATATATTATCTATATAAAATTTGTTTTCATATATTGTAAAACATTCTGGTAATATTTTATTATAGTCACTTAACCACATTATAATACCAAGTAATTCTGTTCTATAGTCGACAGTTGCTACCATGTTTTTATCTCTTGCTTCTATACTTTTCATATTCCACCTCTTCTAAAACTATTAAACTATTTCTATTTTACCATACAAATATTTATAAAAATGCTTATTTTTGCCTTTTTTACAATACTATACAATTTTGTCTGTATCAAATATTTATCACTTATTTTAGAAAGTCTATACACCAAACTTGTTTACAAAAAGCACAAAAGTTTTTTTGTTTTATATTATAATCTCCATAATTAATAACCTAAGCGAGTATCTTCATTTATCTTTTTAAGATTATTTTCTAAAGCAGTTTTAAAGTAACCATACTTATTAGTTATTTCATAATCATTTTCATCTAATTCATTATTACTTTTCCATTTATCCACAATATAACCACAGACTTTTATAACATCAAAATATCCGTATTCATTTATTTTACTTTCTAACAGTTCATCATAAAAAGGAATATCTAAATCACTATCACTAATAAACCATCTATTTATAAGTTCTTTAACAAGTGGACTAAGTTTATCTTTTTTATCTTTGTTATTAGTATTTTTATTCTTAGTATTTATTTGTGTGTCTTTTTCGGCATCCCCTTTATCCGTGCACCCTAAATGGGTATACGGTTTTTCATATATATAATAATCACAGTCAAAGCGACCTTTTTTATCTTGTTTTTTCTCTCTGATAAGATATTTGTTTTTCTCCAGTTCCTTTAAAGAAGAAAGAATAGCTTTTCTTCCCTCTTTACTAACAGCCACAAGTCCATTTACTGAATAATCCCAATAATCTGGAAGACTTAACATAAATGAAAGTAGCCCTTTTGCTTTATATGATAGATTTTTATCTTGCAGATAATAATTACTCATTACAGTATAATCTTTTGTCTTTTCAATTTTAAATACAGGCATATTTTCCTCCTTATTTCGTTCTCAAATAAGAAGAATTTAAACTAATTTTGAGTATTTTATAATTCGCCATCGTTCATTATAATCTTTAAATATAAGGTAATAGAAATGGAAAGTCAAATAATGTTTTTTCTCCTATTCTTCACCATATTTGTTAATTAAGCCGTGCATGTCAATGTTTTTTTTATACCAACATTCTTATTGTATTTAAAAACTTTTTATTTAGATATTTAATCTCATAAAAACAAATCAACAAAAAAAGAAACTAAGTTCCTTAATAAATGAATCTATTAAATCGATACGTTCAGTAATAAACAAAATACCGTCTTTAAAAACTAATTATCTAAATCCTTAAAAGGATGTGCAAGTCTTTCTTTAATCCCACTTCCTATAATTTCAATCACAGATTCATATATTCTATTTGCCTCATCCTCTGAAACATCTAGTTCACTCATAAATCTGTCTATCATTTTTGCTTTATTTTTTTTACCTATTATAAAAGTATCCTCTAGTATTTCAATAATAATCTTACATCTATCTTCACTATAATTTAAACCATTTTTAAGTCTCTCAAGTACCTTTTTTTTATTCATATATCTCACCTTCCTATAGACAAATTATATAACAAAAAACACTGTTTGTAAAATACAATGTATGATATAATTATGGTAGGTGAAAATATGAAAAAACCATTACTTTATAGAATACTAAGGCCTATTATAAAAATATTTATGAGTATAACATTTAGACCAAATTACATAGGATTAGAAAACATTCCAAAAGAAGGAAGTGTAGTTCTAGCTGGAAATCATACTAAAATATTAGATCCTCTACTTATAGTATCGTGTACAAATAGAACTGTATATTTTCTAGCTAAAGAAGAACTATATAAAGGATTTAAAGGAATAATTTTTAGGCACATGGGAATAATTCCAGTCAATAGAAGCATACATGACAAAGATGCATTAAAAAAAGCCAAACAAATTCTAAATGAAGATAAAGTAATAGGTATATTCCCAGAAGGAACAGTAAATAAAACAAAAGATACAATTATGCCCTTTAAAATAGGGGCAGTTAAAATGGCACATGATACATCATCTAAAATAGTTCCATTCGTAATAAAAGGAAAATACAAAATATTTGGAAAAATAACTATAAAATTTTTAAAAGGATATAAAATAGATAAAGATTTAACAAAAGAAAATAAAAAACTTATGAACATAATAAAAACTAATCTCGAAAGAAGGTAGTAAAATGAGCATTTTGGATATGAAATTTTTAGGATTTATTGGAATAAAAAGAAAACCAAAAGCACCTTGGAAAAAATACTATAAAAAGAAATATTTAAACATAATTGTACCAAATGAAAACATATATAATTACTTAGAAAGACATGCATTTAACTATCTAGATAACATCGCAATAGAATATTATGGAAGTAAAATGACATATAGAAAACTATTAGATAAAATTGATAAGTGCGCTAAAGCATTTAAAAACATCGGAATTAGAAAAGGTGATGTAGTATCTATAATATCTGCAAATACACCAGAGGCTATAATAAGTTTTTATGCACTAAATAAAATAGGAGCCGTCGCAAATATGCTTCACCCACTATTAAGTGAAAATGAGATTAAAAATAATCTAAACAAATATTTGACTGTAGTTATAGTAGCAATTGATATTACATACGAAAAAATAAATAATATCATAGAAGATACTAACGTTTATAAAACGATAATTGTATCAGCAAAAGATTCAATGGATTTCTTAACAAAAATAGTCTATGAAATAACACAAGAAACTAAAATAAAAAAACCTATAAATGATAATAAATACATTTACTGGAAAGATTTTATAAATTTAGGAAGTAAAGAAGTCTTAAAAGAAATAAATACCGGAAAAGACTTCCCCGCTGCAATCATGCAAAGTGGAGGATCTACGGGAAAACCTAAGGGAATTGTACTTTCAAACGGTAACTTCACATCTTCAACCATTCAAGCAAAAATAGCTTTACCAGAACTAGACGACAAAGATGTAATACTAGGAATTATGCCAATATTTCACGGTTTTGGTCTAGAAGTCAGTATAAATGATGCCCTATGTATCGGTGCAAAAGTAATAGTAATACCTCAGTTTAAAGCCCAAGAATTTGATAAACTAATAAAAAAATACAAACCGACAGTACTAGTAGGAGTTCCTACCCTATTTGAAGCACTAACAGACAATAAAAAAATGGAAAATGTAAATTTAAACTACTTAAAATACGTAATTGCTGGGGGAGATTCATTAAATAAAACAAAAGTAGAAAAAATAAATAATTTTTTACATGAACATGGTGCCAAAACAAACTTCACACAAGGATTCGGAATGACCGAAGCAGTTGCCGCCGTAAGTCTCGATTTAAAATATGCACCTCACCCAGGAACAGTTGGTATACCATGTCCAGGAACATATATAAAAATAGTTAAACCAAATACCGATAAAGAAGTTCCCTATGGAGAAGATGGTGAAATATGTATAAGTGGACCAACAGTAATGTTAGGTTATTATGATGACGAAAAAGAGACAAATAAAACCCTTAGAATTCACAAAGATGGAAATATATGGCTACATTCTGGAGATATTGGTTCAATGGATAGTAACGGATTTATAACATATAAACAGAGACTAAAAAGAATGATAATAACATCAGGATACAATGTATATCCAAGTCAGATAGAAGAAGTTTTAGAAAAACATCCAGCAGTATTAGACTCATCAGTCATCGGCGTTCCCCATCCTTATAAAAGGGAAATTGCCAAAGCATATATCGCCTTAAAAAAGGGATATAGAGAAAACAGTACCATAAAAAATGAACTACTTGAACTATGTGAAAAAAACCTTGCAAAATATTCAATACCAAAAGAATGGGAATTTAGAAATAGTTTGCCAAAAACAATAATAGGAAAAGTAGACTTTAAAAAACTTCAAAAAGAAAATAAAAGAAAAAGAAAAAATGAATAATAACTTTAGCTATATACTATTAACACCAATCAAGAGAATAATATTTAAACTATACTATTCATCAAAAATCATAAAGAAAACATCCCCAAATACAGAACTTTAAAAGAAAAACTAAATACTCACGTTGTATGAGTATTTTTTTACAAATAAATTCATATATTTTAATATGAAAAGTACTATTCTATTATTTAAAGGATTTATAATAGGTATGGCAAAAATTATTCCAGGAGTTTCAGGAGCAGTTTTATCTATCTCACTTGGAATATATGAAAAAATGTTAAATATTTTAGCCCATCCATTAAAACTAAAATTTAAAGATTTAAAATTCTTAACTACACTACTAATAGGAGCTGGAGGTGGGATTTTAATCTTCTGCACAGCTATACAGTGGTGCTTAGATAAATGGAGATTTGCAACTACAATGCTCTTTATAGGCTTTATAGTAGGTGGAATGAATGAAATAACTAACGAGTTAAAAGATAAAAACAAATTAAAAAACATTGTAATTCTAATAGTATCATTTTCATTAATAATTTATTTAACTAACTTAAAAACAGTATCTGGTGAAAGTAATCACTACTTTATAATGGGAAGTATTGAATCACTAACTACAATTATTCCAGGAATCAGCGGAACTGCAATATTCATGGCACTAGGATGGTATGAAAGCGTTCTAAATACAATACACGGAATTTTAACCTTTACCCTTCCAATTAACACAGGTATATATTATTTTTCAGGATTTATCATAAGCACTATTTTAATTGCCAAAGTGTTAAGTTACCTATTTAATAACTATAAAGTAGAATCATATTATTCAGTAATGGGCTTTATGAGTGGATCATTACTTACAATGATATTAGATTTAATTAAATTAAATTTTAGCACATATGAATTTGTTATAGCCATATTTCTATTCATATTAGGAGTTATTTCCACAATAAAAATAAATACATTTTTCATCAAAAATTAAAAAAAATACGCATATATATTTATGAGAGGTGATTATGTGAATAAAAAAATACCTAAAGTTTTTCAAAATGAAGTAAATAGCGATGGAAATAATGAAAAAGTATCTTATACAGACAAAAACGAATCAGAAGATACAAATATAAATAAAAAAATTGAAAAAATATTTAACTCAAAAGGTTATGTATATAAAGCAGACGTTGATATAAAACTCAAAAGTGGATGGACTAATAAAAGAATTGTCGGAAGAAATAGTTCAAATCTAATTACTATGGAAAATGAACTAATACCTATAGTAAATATATTAGACATAAAAATGAGATGAACTTATCTCATTTTTAAATTTCTAAAAATAGTTTTTAAACAGTAGATAAAAATAGGCAACTTTAAATCATCTAATACTTTTTCTTTAGTTTGAAAAAAATCTGATCTAAGTATCAACCTTCTAGTAAAAGGAATACATTTTACTACTGGAATTTCACCAAGTTTCAAAGGTTTTAAATTCTTAAGAGCAGTTTTACAATATATTAACTTACATGCAATGTTCTGAGAAGGACATCCATTCTCAGTAACTATTGGACAGTACATACAGCACCCGTTTATTTTCCCAGTTTTTCTTTGAACAATACACTGATTATCCTTAAACATACATAGATCATTTTTATAATATTTATTAATCCATTTAACTGTCTCATCATATACATAATTATATCTTTTATATCGATTTTTTATATTAAGAGCGCAAACAATTTCATTTAATTCTGGATAATCTGTTTCAAATACGACTCTTTTAAATAAGATAGATCTATATAAAAACAATAACTTTTTACTTCTTATCTTCATTACTACAGTTTATTCTTTCATAAATACTTAAAGCATTTTTATACATTATCATATCGACTTCCTCTTTAGAAAACTCCTGTCTCAATAACCTATTTAAATCATCTTTAATATTATACTGTTTAAAAGGATTCCCTTCCCTTTCAACCTTTAACTCATCGTAAAATTCTAAATTGTCACTTGCAATACAAACCCTATCTATTCCCATTACCCCTACCGCATATTTAACATGTTTTAAAAACTCACTTTTAATTACATCATAATCTAAAGAATCAGTAATAAATGGTGGATGCATAACTAATCCTAAATATCCCCCTACTTCCTTTAAAGCAATTAACTGTTCATATTTCAAATTCCTTGGATTATTACATATATCATAAATGTTAGAATGAGAAGCATAACAAATTGAACCCTTATTATTCTTAAGAACATCTATAATACCGTAAAAAGTTTTTTCATTAGCATGAGATAAATCTATCCCCATATTTAAATCTATAGCTTTTTGAATAAACTCTCTACCAATACTAGTAAGTCCTTTATCAGTTTTAATACCAGAACCATACCTATTTTCATTATTCCAAACTAATAATATTGCCCGTAAACCTAAATTATAAAGTCGCTCAAGTTCATAAATATCTTTAATATAATCACAGCCTTCTATACTAAAAATAACCTTAGATTTAATATCCAAACTGTTATATATATCAACTGATTTCTTAAACATATCATAAACATCAATATCACCAATTATACCAAGTTCATTCTTCATCTCATCTGAATTCATAAAATACAAATTAGCATTTAAACCAATCAAATTACTATTAACATTATTTATAACTCTATCAATATATTCTTTATTTTTTATTACATATAATATCGTCAGCAAATCATAATGTGTATCATACATAACTATTCCCTCCACTTTTTTATATTAATAATACCACTAATTTATAATAAATTCTACTTAAAAAAATAAAATAATAGATTAATAACTATATATAAACTAAAATACAATAATATAAAATAATAATAGATATATCCTATAGTAAAAAATACTTAAAACATATCCCTTACAATTGAAATAAACTTTAAATTACTTACACAACACTTTACATTAAAATACATATTAAATAATTTTATTTGTAAAAAATGTGTTATAATAAAATCGTAAGAATATAGGAGGAAAAAATATGGAAAACAAAAGCACAGGAAAAACTGTAACAATTATTATTTTATTACTTGCAGTATTTGGATTAGGAGGGTATATTGTTTATGATAAAGTTACTTCAAATGATAAAACTATAAAACTAAAAAATGAAATTAAATCTTTGAAAACCGAGATTAAACAGGCAAAAGATTTAACCAAATCAGAAAATAGTAGTACTAAAAAAATAAATGAAAATCAAAATTTGAGTTGTTCTGAAATTGTTAAAGGAAGTAAATATGTCGTTGAAAATAGTGGAAATGACGGTTCTGACGGTGGACCAGTTACTGAAAAAACTTCGATAACATTTGGAAATGATAACACAGCTACTCTAGTGGAAGGCACTATGGGTAATGGAGGAAATTATTCAATTGATGGTAGTGTTATTACTTTTGGACTTGTAGGAGAAAATAAAACATATGCAATTATTTCACAAGACTGTAAAACCATATATACAGTTGACACTCAAATGGACCCTGCCGTAAAAATATATGAAAAAAAATAAAAATAATCCTCTAAAAATATTTATGATATAATCTTTATATAATTACACTAAAAAAGTCTTGAGAAATCAAGGCTTTTTAAATTCTAAGTGGTCGGGGAAACAGGATTTGAACCTGCAACTCCTACATCCCAAATGTAGTGCTCTACCAAATTGAACTATTCCCCGGTAACTGGCGCGTCCAGCAAGAGTCGAACTCGCAACCTTTTGATCCGTAGTCAAACGCTCTATCCAATTGAGCTATGGACGCAATAACGTGAGAACTAACTATTGCCACACATAAAATAATGTCAAATAAGACATATATAATGTACCACTTTTTCATTATCAAGTCAATAACATTTACTATAAAAATATGCTAAAAAAAGTAGAAATATATCTACTTTAACTTATTTAACGTATCGTTAATGATACTAGTTTGTACATTTTCCACAGTATACCAACCATATTTAACCATCTCATCATAAGTAGAAGCCTGTGAAGATAATATTTTATTCAAAGAATTTAAAAGTAATTTCCTAACATCTTTATTAGAACTTTCCAAAGTACCATGTACATACACCTCAACAGTACTCTTTAAAACTAAAAGATAGTTTTCCATTAAAAGCTTATCATCCATTAGACTTCACCTCCAATAGTTCAATTAAATGCACTTTAATATCACTGTGAATATCAACTTCATTTTTAAAAAAAGAAATTAAATTTTCATCATTTAAATTACTTATAGTATTATTTATTATAGATATAATACTGTCCTCATGCCTAATCGCATCTTCTAAGTAAGATAGTTCTTTTTGCGTCATATCAATTCCTCCCCGTATTATTATGAACAAAAATAAAAAAAATAAACTGCGAAAAGCAAAAACTTTACGCAGTAATCAAAATAGTTATTTTCTCTTAAAATTAAACCTGACATCCGGAAAAGCCTTTAAAACTCTGCTAAAAGATACTGACTTCTCCTCTAAAACTTTTTTAACCTTCTTAGAAACTTCTTCAGTATAATCCTTTTTTAAAGAATCAGCAGATAACTTAAGTTTAGTTATTATATTACAAGATAAAACAATATCAATACACAAAATAAGTAAAATAATAAAATCTATATTTAAAACAATCCCTTTACCAAGCATCTCAATATACTTTAGAAAAAAAGGGTTAAAATAGTTTATAACAAAAAATCCACCTACACCAAATAATAATGAAGAACCAAGCCAAACTCTACCATTGAGATTAAAAGGCAAATGAGAATAATCCCACCATCTTGCTTTAAAAATTTTTTCCATAAAATAATTGACAATATACTCTAAAAAAGTACCTATAAATGCAGATGATATTATCAAACTAAACATACTGTCAGAAACTGGGCATAAAATAGTTATAAAAACCGCACCAAAACCCCATATTGGAATAATAGGTCCAATTAAAAAACCCCTATTGATAAATTTTCCTTTCTTAATAAATTCGAGAAAAACTTCAAAACACCATCCTAAAAAAGAATATATCAAAAATAGAGAAAAATATTTAGAAAATTCATAAACAAAATCCATTACTATCCACCTAACATAATTGTACATCACTTATTCTAAAATGTCCACTTTTAAAATGACAAAAATAATAGTATAATTAAATTAGGAGCTGATAATCGTGGAAAAATTAGGTCTTGTACTATCAGGCGGTGGATCTAAGGGCTCATATGAAATAGGAGTCTATAAAGCATTAAAAAAATTAAAGATAAAACCAGATATAGTAACAGGTACGTCTATAGGAGCTATTAATGGAATATTTATAACTCAAAAGCAACTATTAAAAGCAATATACTTTTGGAGAAATGTAGACTTTGAAAAAATGTATAGAGAGGAAGATTTCCCAAAAATGAAAGATCCAGAACTAAAAAAAGTATATGCCCAGTATATAAAAACTTTTATTAGTGAAGGTGGAATGGATGTATCTAAAATTGAAAAAATATTTAGTAAAGTTTTTAATCCAAAAAAGTTTTTCAAATCAGATATTGATTATGGATTAGTAACGTATAATTGGACAAAGAAAAAACCAGTAATCATGAAAAAAAAAGACTTAACAAAAGAAAACACAAAAAGTTATGTCCTAGCCTCATCAGCGTGCTACCCCGCATATAAACCTTATATAATAGATGGAGAATCATACATAGATGGAGGATATCATGACAACATACCAATTAATCTCGCAATAGAAATGGGCGCAACTAAAATAATTGCAGTAGATCTAAGAGCTATAGGATTAAAAAAAAGAATAAAAGATAAATCAATAGAAGTAACATATATTGCTCCTAGAAATAAAATAGGATCATTCCTAGTATTTGAAACAAATCAAGCTAAAAGAGGAATAAAACTTGGTTATAATGATACAATGAAAACGTTTAATGAATTAGATGGTAATAAATTTACCTTCAAAAAAGGAAATTTAGTAAAGAACTACAATAAATATAATGACATATATGAAGATATATTAAATGATATATTTAAAGGATCAAATAATATAATAATTAATAGAATTTTTAAATCACCTACTTTTAAAGAGATAATAAATAGAAAAACGCTATATAAAAGTTTTAACAACATAGTAGAAAAATCAGGTGAGATATTTAAATTTGATGATAGTAATATTTACAATATAAAATCATACAATAAAGGACTTATCAATAACCTATCAAACACAGAACCGATAAATATTGATTTAATAGTCGAAAAACTAAAAAATAAAGAATTAAAAAAAGTTATAGATTCCAGAAAAATAACTAAATATTTTTATAATTCAATTAATTCAAAAGACAAAAGTATGATTAAATTCATACCACTATTTAGAACTGAATTCTTATCCGCTCTATACATATACACAGTAAAAAATGAAAATGAAACATATTAAAAAAAAGACCACTTTATAATTAGTTATAAAGTAGTTTTTTTATCTAAAGTTAAACACCCTCGACAACAGTGTCATTTAAACATCTAATAGCGCATACACAGTTCAAATTCATTGTAAAAAATGAATTAGTAATGACATAAGGTCTTAAAGCAGAAGTCTCAGGATCTTCATTTGGGACCAAAACCCTAAAAGTTGCACAATTATCATCAACTTTCTCAACCCTAAACACACTGCTAGTCTCACCTAATACATCATCTCTACTGATAGGCATAGACCATGGAGTTGTTCCATTACTAAAAGAAGTATAAAGAACAACTGGTCTAGTATTATAAGCAAAAGAAGTAACAGAAGTACCTAGAAAACCTCGATCACAAGTATCTAAACAAGTATCCGCACATTCAGCATTATCTTGAAGAATGTTTATAACATTAAGTATTTCTGCAATGCATTTGCTATCTTTAGAATTATTACACATATAATCCACCCCTTCTTTATTCTCAATATAACTTATTCAAAAATGGATAAACAGTGTAAATAAAATACCCATACTTTATGTAATCTGTAACTAATCTTAAACATAAAATTAACTGAGGTGCCCTTAAATGAAAAACATAATAAACTACTATTATAATTTAATGCCAAAAGAAATATATAAAAAAAAAGAAGACTACTATTTTTTTATAAATAGCGTAAGATATATATTTGTGAAATACAAAGGAGAAATAGATAGCTTATTTGAAACATATAATAGACACATTGAAATATTAAATAATAACATGTACGTTCACCCAATCGTACTAAATGTAGAAAACAAACCATATACAAAAATAAATAATGATATATTTGTATTAATGCAGACATTTTATTATGGAGAAAAAATAACCTTAGATAACTTAAAACCTTTTTCTATATTACCTAGCAAAAAAAAACAAAATAGTTGGGCAAATCTATGGTCACAAAAAAATGACTATTTAGAATACCAAATAAAAGAGTTAGAAATAAAATACCCACTTCTAAAAAAGAGTTTTAGTTATTTTTTATATCTAGGAGAAACCGCAATCAGCCTTATAAACACATATCAAAAAGAAGAAGTACCATACGTATATGCACATAAAAGAATAAGTAAAAACAGTACCACATTTGATCTTTATAACCCATTTAACATAATTGAAGATTCAAGAGTCAGAGACCCAGCTGAATATTTTAAACAAAATTTTTTCAAAGGGGATAACATAGAAAATGAACTATATAGATATCTAAGAGAAAACAACTTATCAAAATACGAATACATAATGTTTCTATCACGCATGTTATACCCAACCTACTACTTCGATATATATGAAAAAGTAATAACTCAAAAAATAGATGAAAATAAAATCAATGACATTATAAACAAAATAGATAACTATGAAATAATACTAAAAAAGATCTACTCATACTATAGATCATTCATGAACATCGATCACATTGAATGGCTAGAATACTAACCTACATTTACAACCTCTTTAACCGAAGGAACTTCCTCCTTAATGGCACTTTCTATTCCATCTTTTAAAGTATAATCAATCAAACTACAGCCCGCACAAGCGCCAAGTAACTTAATATAGACTATATTATCTTCATATTTTACAAACTCTATATCCCCACCATCAGTTACTAAAAAAGGTCTAAGTTTTTCAATCACATCAACAATTTTATCTCTATCTTCCATATAAAATGTTCCTTTCACAAAAATAATTATACTATAATATAAGGAAAAATCAAGGTAAATGTGCTATAATGTATATAGAGGTGCGTTTTATGTCAAAATATAAGAAAGGAAAAATAGTCATTGGAACAGTTACGTGTATCGAAAACTATGGAGCATTTATGTCATTTGATGAATATTATACAGGACTAATACATATATCTGAAATATCAAAAGGTTACATCAGAGACATAAATGAATATCTAAATGTAGGAGATACTATATATGTAAAAATACTTGATGTTGATGAGGAAGAAGCCCATTTAAAATTAAGTATTAAAAATATAAATTACAAATATAATGAAAAATACAAAAAAAGTAGAATAATAGAGACAAAAAGCGGATTTAAAACCTTAGAAAAAAAACTTCCTATCTGGATTGATAATGAATTAAAAAAAATCAAAAACACACCAAATTATGTTGACAAACAAATAGATAGATGATATATTAATATGTGTCTAAAGGAATTTTTCGGGCGCTTAGCTCAGTTGGTTAGAGCACCTGCCTTACAAGCAGGGGGTCATAGGTTCGAGTCCTATAGCGCCCACCATTTTGCCGGAATAGCTCAATTGGTAGAGCAACTGACTTGTAATCAGTAGGTTGTGGGTTCAATTCCTACTTCCGGCACCATTTTTTTTTGGAGAGGTAGCGAAGTGGTTAAACGCGGCAGACTGTAAATCTGTTCCTTCGGGTTCGATGGTTCGAATCCATCTCTCTCCACCACTTTAATTGCCTCGTAGCCAAGCGGTAAGGCACCACACTTTGACTGTGGCATTCGCTAGTTCGAATCTAGCCGAGGCAACCACAAATTGGTCTGTTAGCTCAGTCGGTAGAGCATTTGACTTTTAATCAAAGGGTCCCGGGTTCGAATCCCGGACAGGCCACCATTTTAATTGCTTGAGTGGCGAAATTGGTAGACGCACAGGACTTAAAATCCTGCGGGAGTCAAATCCCGTGCCGGTTCAAGTCCGGCCTCAAGCACCAAGGAGAAATACCCAAGTCTGGCTGAAGGGACCGGTCTTGAAAACCGGGAGGTCGGAAACGGCGCGGGGGTTCGAATCCCTCTTTCTCCGCCATATAGTTATTTCGCGGGATGGAGCAGTTTGGTAGCTCGCCGGGCTCATAACCCGGAGGTCGTTGGTTCAAATCCAGCTCCCGCAACCAATTTGGTCCCGTAGTGTAGCGGTTATCACGCCTGCCTGTCACGCAGGAGATCGCGAGTTCAATTCTCGTCGGGACCGCCATTATGGCTTCATAGCTCAGTTGGTAGAGCAACGGACTGAAAATCCGTGTGTCGCTGGTTCAATTCCAGCTGAAGCCACCATTTTAAAAGAACATTTCCTGTTCGTTTTTTTATTTAAATATAAACTAAAAATGAGTTAACCAAAATATAAAGTGTACCCAATGTCAAGGACTAAATAAAAAAGAGAGAATCTAGGCAATGGATGCAAATAGATGATTTCTGTATTGTACAGGAGTCATCTTTTTTAAATTCCATTGATATCTGTAATTATTATAATATTCAATATAA
>JAFWHR010000026.1 GCA_017511945.1 Bacilli bacterium
ACGGAGTTTAAGGGATGATTAATATTCCCTAAAGAAAAAGAATCTTTACTAATATACATAAAGATTCAATATTTATATAAATTATAAAATTAATGATTAAGAAAAAAATTAAAAAAGTACACACTAAACTTGACAAGGTCTTAAAAATGAATTATGCACTTTTGCATAGTTCTTTTTCATTGACTTATGTTTAAAGATGCTTTATAATTTATATAGGATAGGATGATATTTATGGAGAAAACTAAACTAATCGCAACTATATCTGCTGGAGAAAATGAAGAAAGGCAGATTGAAGAGTTTATAAAAAATGGAATTGATGTTATAAGGTTAAATCAGAGTTATACAACTCATGATGATTGTGTGAGGCTTTTAAAGATAATTGATAAAGTTAATGAGAAATTTGATACTCATGTGGCTACTATGTTTGATTTAGAGGGTCCTTGCATTAGAACAGGTTTATTTAGTGGAGGAAAGGCTAGGTTTAATACTGGCGATAAGATAAGGATATACATGGAAAAAACGGTTGGTGATATGACGGGTTTTTCAGTTAATTATCCTGAGTTAATTGATGATTTAAAGTATAAGACTATTATTAAACTTAGTAAAGGTAATGTAATATTAGAAGTAGTTGAAAAGGGAATGGATTATGCATTATGTAATGTTTTAAAAGGAGGATTTGTTACTAGTTATTCTAAGATGTATCTTCCTGAGATAAAGATAAACAAGAAGTTTTTAAGTCAAAAGGATTATGATGATATATTGTTTGCTCATGAAAATGATATCGATTATATAACGGCTTCAGCTATTTCTAGTTCTGAAGATGTACTTGATATTAATGACATTTTAATTGAACTTAAAGATGAGCACATGTCTTTAATTGCAAAAATAGAAAATAAAAGAGCCTACGAGGATTTAGATAATATAATAAATGCTTCTGATGGAATTATTCTAGATAGAGGAGATATTGGAATTGAACTACCTGTTGAGATGATTCCAAATATTCAAAATAAGGTTATAAGAAAGTGCTATGAAAGTGGGAAATTATGTATTATAACTGCAGAATTTGGAAGTTATATGAAAAGAAAGATGGTTCCAAATAGAGCAGAGGTATCTGATTTATCTACTTTAGTATCGGCTGCTGTTGATGGTATACTACTTACTAGTGAAACTACTATCGGAATGCATCCTATTGAAACTGTTAAGACAGTACAAACTATAGTTAAAGCTTCTGAAGATAATATAGATTACAATTACTTTTTTAGAAAGTCACTTTCTAATGAAAAGCAAAATATTACGGCAACTATTTCATCTAGTGTGGTACTTGGGGCAAACGAACTTGATTGTAAAGCTATTCTTGTCGCAACTAATATGGGTAATACTGCTAGAAGGATAAGTAGATTAAAGCCACCTTGTCCTATAATTGCAGCTGCAGAGGGGGATAAGGCTGTTAAGTCTCTTCAACTTTATTTTGGGGTTTTGCCTATAATTGCTACTGGAAAAAATATTGCTGAAGTTACAGATAAGGCTAAGGAAAAACTAAAGGATGTATTACATTTAAAAACTGGTGATAGGATAATTGTCACTGGAGGATATCCATTTAAAAAGGTAAATTATACTAATTTTATGGAGATAATTGAGATATAAGGAGGGGAAAATATGTATAATCTTGGAGAGCAGTTTAAAATAGATTTAAATAGATCTAAAGCTAAGGATGAATGCATTATTAAAGGTGACAAGTTTAGATTTACTGTTTTAACTGAAAGGTTAATTAGGCTTGAGTATAATGACAGTGGTAAATTTATAGATAATCCTACTGAACAGATTTTATATAGAAATCTATCTACTCCAAAGTTTGAGGTTACTGACAATTCTAATTTTGTCAGTATAACTACTAGTTATTTTAAGTTAACATATATTAAAGGTAAATCTTTCTTAGGAGGAAAAGCGGCACCTGCTAACAATTTAAAGGTTGAACTTTTAAACACTCCTTACATTTGGTATTATGGACATCCTGAGGTTAGAAATTTTGGGATTCCAAACTCCTCTTTAGAAACTGGAGGAGTAATCGGTAGGGGTATTTACTCTGATGATGGAATGGCTAGTATTGATGATTCTATGACTTTACTTTTAAATGAAGATGGTACCACTTTTGAAGATAAAAGTGTCAGAATTGATACCTATTTATTTATGTACAATAATGATTTTGAACTTGCTTTAAAGGACTACTATGAAATAACTGGATATCCGGCATTAGTTCCTAGATATGCTTTGGGCAATTGGTGGAGTAGTAATGAAGATTATAACGATTTAAAGTTAAAGACTTTAGTTGATACTTTTGAGAAGGAAAATATACCTTTATCTATAATAGTTTTAGATAAAGATTGGCATATTAGGAAAAAAAGAGGAAGAGAATATTTACAAACTGGTTTTACTTTTAATAAGGAGTATTTTAAAAACCCTAAGTCTATGATAGATTATATCCACAGTAAAAAAATCAGACTTGGACTTAATTTAAATCCTTCTCAAGGTATATTTGAGAATAATGATTATTATAACGAGGCTTTAAAGTATTTAAAAGCTGATAGTGAGGGGAAAATACCATATAACTCTCTTGATCCAAAGTTTATTGACGTATATTTAAAAATATTTATTCATCCTTTGGATAATTTAGGAATCGATTTTTATTGGCTTAATATGATTGAGGGTAAAGAGAGATTAACAATGATTAAGCATTATCAGTTTTATGACATGATGAGAGACTATAAAAGAAGACCTTTAACACTATCTGAAGGTGTGGCATATGCTCCTCATAGATATCCTGTTTTATATTCTGGTAAAACTGAAGTTAGTTGGGATACTTTAAGAAAGATACCTTTTTATATAAATAGAAGTTTTAATAATGGTATGCCTTTTTGGGCTCACGATATTGGTGGTTATTTTAGAGGTACAGAAGATAGTGAACTATATTTGAGATCTCTACAATTATCTGTATTTTCTCCAATTGTTAAATTCGGTATTGATAAAGGAAAATACTATAAGAGAGAGCCTTTTAGATGGGACATTAAAACTGGTACTATCGCTGGCGATTATTTGAGACTTAGACATAAGTTAATACCATACATATACAGTGAAGCTTATAAATATCACAAATTTGGTGATCAACTCATAGTGCCTCTATATTATAAGAAAAAAGAGTATTTTGATGATGCTTTATTCAGTAATGAATATTACTTTGGAAAGAATTTATTTGTCTGTCCAATCATTACTCCTAAAGATCCTGTCATGAATAGGGTTGTTCACAAATTTTATCTCCCTGATGGAGTGTGGTATGACTTTGTAACTGGTAAGAAGTTTCCAGGTGGTAAGGTTTATACTAGTTTCTTTAGAGATGAGGACTTTCCGGTATTTGCTCTTCAAGGGTCTATTATTCCGATGGCAATTCCTAAAACTGTAAATGATACGACTCCTCCAGAGGATATGGAGATTAACATATTTCCTGGTAACAGTTCAACTTATACTCTATTTGAAGATGATGGTGAAAGTGATTTATATAGGAAAAATTACTATTTACTTACGCAAATTGATTATACTTATGTTCCAAACAATTACAGTGTTGTCGTAAGATCTGTAGAGGGAAAGAGTGGAATTATTCCCGATAAGAGGAATTATAAGATAATATTTAGAAATACTAAGAGAACTGAAGAGGTTGAGGCTTTTAGTAATATGACTAGTTTATCTTTAAAGACTTATGTGGATGGCTCTGATTTTATAGTTGAGGTTAAAGATGTTCCGACTGTTGGACAGCTTACGGTAACTTGTAAGGGAAGAGATATTGAAATAGATGCAGTTAGACTTATTAATGAAGATGTTGAGAGAATTATATCTGATTTAAAGATATCTACGATGATGAAAGAGAAGATAGATAAAATACTATTTAGTGATAATGATATTAAGAAGAAAAGAATTGAAATTAGAAAACTTGCTAGAGTAGGTTTAGATAAAAAGTTTGTCAAGATGTTTTTGAGACTTCTTGAATATATAGAAGAGATTTAATGTGAAAAAGGTTTTATTAATAGTATTTATTATTTTAGTCTGTTTTCTTTTCTTTTTTTTAAAACCTAAAGGTAAAAAAGTAGTTAGTGATTTATCTAAAGAGATAAAAAGTCACTATAGTGAATATGTAAAGGCTGGTAAAGGTGTTAAAGTATATGATAAAAATGAAAAGGTAATTGGTGAGGTTTCTAATGTAAACCTTAAGTTAAAGAATCAGAAGATTACTTCTAAAACTCAATATTTTTATGCTGAAAATATTGAGGGGTATGTCTATTACAAAGATGTAGAAAAGGTAGATGATTTAGTTATAAATAAACTTCCTGAACAGTATATTCCTTTTAATGTTGACGTTACTCTTAATAGTAATGCATTTATCAATATAGATGATAAATCTTATTATAAATTTGATAAAGAGATTAATTTTAATCCTGTTAAAATAGATGATGGCAAATACTATTTTATATTTGATAACAGTTTAGTGTATGTAAGTGAGTCTGACATAAAGGATAAGAAAGATATTAACAAATATGATTCTACATCAGCTATTGCAGTTGTAAATTATCATTATGTAATAAATGTTGAAGCGGGTGAGAAAAAGGATTGCCAGCAGTCTATTTGTCTTACTGACAGTCAGTATGATGAGCAGATGAAATATTTAAAGGATAATGGTTATTATACGGCTAGTATGGAAGATTTGGAACTTTGGATAGATGGAAAGGTTAATCTTCCTTTAAAAACTGTCGTAATTACTATTGATGATGGATGGTTTGTGTCTAGAAATATTCAGATATTAGAAAAGTATGGACTTCATGCAACTTTATTTTTAATAGGTCATTTGGCTTCACCTGATGATTATAAATCTGACAGTTTAGAGATTCATTCTCATACATGGGATATGCACAATTTAGGTGAGTGTCCTATTAAAAGAGGTGGAGCGATACTTTGTAAGGATAAAGAATATATTTTAAATGATTTAAAGAAGAGTAGAGATAGTTTAAACGGTTCAGTATATTTTGCTTATCCGTTTTACGAATACAATGATCATGCGATTGAAGCTTTAAAGGAAGCTGGATTTCATATGGCATTTGCAGGTGGGTCTAGGAAAGTTACTAGGGGAGTAAATAAGTTTATAGTTCCGAGATTTGGAATAACTAATACTGGATCTTTGAATGAATTTATAAAATATATAAGTTAATTTGATTGTGTAAAAATGTAAAGAAGTGTATAAATTTAATTAAATTTTATTTTTATCTTTAATATTCTTTAAATAATAGATGTTTTTTGGCAAGCTAAATTTGTAATCATAAATAGGGTAATCATTACCTACTTATGAATAGTTAAAAAAAGTTAAAATATCTTGATTAATTATATAATTATTTTGTATAATTGATTTGGATAGTTTAATAGTAGAGGTCGTGATAAAGGATAGATGAATAAAACAAAATGTCTCATTAGAAAAGGAAAGGATGTGATTGATTATGAGACAAAGTCAAAGGGATAAGAGGACTTATCTAATAATAGGACTATGTGCGGTTCTAGTAGTAATGGTAGTAGGATTTGCTGCTTTTAGTAGCCAGCTACAAATCAATGGTACATCTGAGATATCAAGTAACTGGGATGTACACATAAAAGATAATGGTGTAACTTATAAAAATGCGGTTGATGCGACAAGTACAACTGCAGAAAAGACAAGTAATTTAGTTGCAACATTTGCGTGCAGCCTAATAACACCAGGAAAGTCAACTATATCATATGATGTAGTAGTTGAAAATAAGGGAAGTTTAAATGCTAAGTTAGATAGCATTAATCTAACAGGAGGAAATAGCGCGATAGCAGTAGTAACGTCTCCAACAAATGCGTCACTAAGTACTTCACCAGTGGTGCTTGCACCAAATGATGAGACTACAATAACAGTAACAGTATCATATAATGATATTAATACTCAACCAACAGGATCTGGACTAACAACAAATATAACAGCACAACTTAACTTCTCACAGACAAATGATTCACCAGCTCCTGTAACACCAGCACGTACTATTGATTCAACATTTGTACCACAATACTACGAATATCATACAGGAAGTAGTGTTACAGTAGGAGAGTCTGCAGATACGACTAGTTGGGTACAAGACTCTACTGAACTTACAGGAAGAAATTACTTTTTAGGTCATGATGTAGAAGGAGGAAATATAACTGCTAATTATGTATGCTTTGTCATAGACGATACTCAGTACTGTATGAAAGCAAGTTCTGATGGATCTACATTGAGTGCTAATAAGGGTCTTTTAGGAACTTTAAAAGATGCAGGAACGATAACTTGCTTCAGATTTGATGATTCTGGCGCTGACTGTAGTGGCGGCGTTGGCTATTTGTATGCTGGTCCGTCTGGCAGCACTGATGCTGGGTCGTCTGGCATTGTGTATTGTGATGCCGCCGATAACGGATATTCGGTATGTTATGAGTAGTAGCCGAGCTCGCGCAGTTTCTAAGAATCTAAAATCCTTGGAATATGCTAAGATTATGTGTATTATACATATAATCTTTTTATTTTACGATTTATAAAAGTTATTACTTTTACATTATTCTAATTACTATAAGTAGTTATATTTGACAAATTTATCCAAAAACTTTTGTTATATTTAAAAAGGTGATATAATGAAAGTGAAAATATTTGACGAAAGTCATGAAAAAGATTTAGAAGATGCAATTAACGAATTTATAGAAGAAGAAAACCCAGAGATATTTGATATCAAATTCTCATCATCATTGGGAGTATTTTCAGAAGAGCAGATATACTGTTTTTCTGCTTTAATTATGTATAAGTAAGGTGATTTATATGAAAAAAACTGGCTTCTTAGCCGGCGCAGCTATATCGACAGTAGGAATAGTACTTTGTAAAATAATAGGTCTTGTATATGTAATTCCATTTTATGCATTAATTGGTACCCAAGGAGGAGCACTATACAGTTATGCATATTCAATTTATAACATATTTTTAAATTTAGCAACATCAGGTATTCCAGTTGCTATGAGTAAAGTAATATCAGAATTTAACGAGATGAAATACTATAATACAAAAGAGAGAACATTTAAAATAGGCTTTAAAATAATATCATTTTTATGTGTTATTTCATTTTTAGTATTATTCATATTTGCTCCCAATCTGGCTTATTTAATAATAGGTGATGTTAAAGGTGGAAATACCATAGAAGATGTAACCATGGTAATTAGAGTAATATCTACAGCAGTATTGGTAGTTCCACATCTAAGCGTATCAAAAGGGTATCTTCAAGGTCATAAAATAATGCAAGTATCCTCTATAGCAGATGTATTAGAGCAGTTAGTTAGAGTATCCGTAATATTAATAGGAAGTTTTCTAGTTTTAAAAATATTTAAATTGTCAATAAAAACAGCTGTTGGAATATCAGTATTTGCCGCAACTATAGGAGCACTTATTGCCTATTTCTATGTAAGAGGTAAGATCAAAAGAAGTAAAAACTTAAATAGAGATGCAAAAGCCTTACCAGAAGAGAAGAGGATAACTGATAAATCTCTAGTTAGAAAAGTTATAATGTACGCTCTTCCTTTTGTAGTTATATCTTTACTAGAAACCTTATTTGTAAGTATTGATGTATTTACAGTAGTTAAGGGACTAACGTCACTAGGTTATACAACTGCAATAAGTGAGAATGTAAATAGCGTTATATCTACATGGGGATCAAAATTAAACATGATCGTCATGGCAGTATCTACAGGTATTATTACAAGTTTGATTCCAACTATTGCGTCTAGTTATGCAGTTAAAAATATAAAAGAGGTAAATAGTAAAATTAATCAAGCAATCCAGATGCTTTGTTTAGTTATCATTCCACTATCGTGTGGTATAAGTTTTATGTCTAAAGCAGTATGGACCGTTTTCTATGGATATAATGAACTTAATAGTTCAATATTCAGTTTACTAATAATATCACAAATACCACTTGCCATATGCTCAGTTTTAGTAAATACCAACCAAGCGATGACTAATACAAAAGCAACCGCAACTGCATTAATAGGGTCACTAATAGTTAAAATAGGTTTAAATGTACCAATGATGCACCTATTTAATAAATTGGGATTAGAAGCGTATTATGCGACTATTACCCTTAATATAATTATAGATTTTATAGAGTCTATTTATCTAATGCATAGAGTAAAACAAAAGACAAATATCAGTTTTCTACCATCAATAAGGACATTAATTAAAACAGTTTTATGCACAATTATAATGATTTTAGGTTTGTCAATTATTAAACTCTTTATTCCATCATTTTCCCCATCTAGACTTATGAACATAGTATATATAGTAGTATATGGAATAGTAGGTTTAATAATATACATTATGATGGCATATAAATCAAAGACCATCAATCAAATAGTAGGAGATGAATTTGTAGAAAAGATAGTTTTAAAA
Organism: Bacilli bacterium; assembly: GCA_017511945.1. Classification (GTDB taxonomy): domain Bacteria; phylum Bacillota_I; class Bacilli_A; order RF39; family UBA660; genus Coprosoma. The sequence continues at coordinate 8,510 of JAFWHR010000026.1, forward strand.
TTCAAAAGATTTATTCCAAAAAGTGTGTTAAAATAAAAGAAGGTGATTAATAGTGGAAGAGATGAGTCTAGGTGAAAAGTTTGGTGTTTTATTTCAAAACCTTTTTCAGCACCCTCTTTTTATCATATTCTTTTTTATACCGATAATCCTGTTTTTTCTTAAAAAAAGACATGGAAAAAAAGTATACTTAATAGTTTATTTTATATCTATAGTTTCTATATTTATAATATTTGGTGACATTTTATTTAAACTGTTTGACAATTTAATGGATGGTATATTCATGACATTATATTTTCCAAACTTTATCACTCTTTTCATCGTTGTAATACTATGTGCATTAATTGGACTTATAAGTTTATTAAGTACTAAAATGCACAAAATAAATAAGATTATTAATTATGTAGGTTTTCTAATTGTATATTCACTATTTGCCTTAGTTTTAGTTACCATACAGACAAATAAGATAAACATATATAAAGATAATGCTTTATATAGTAATAAAGATGTACTCGCACTTATGCAAATACTGATAGGCGCATTTGCTATTCAAATTGTCTCACTTATTATAATATACTTAATTAATAAAGCTACGTCGGTACTAGATAAACAAGAGAGTATGAACTCTATAGATGACCAGATAGAAAAATTAAAAAAGAGTAAAATTAAAACAGTTAACATAGATAATGATAAAGTGGGATATATAAATGTTGCCGATAAAAAAACTACTAGTACACCTAAGTTAAAACCTTTTAAATTTAATATAGATAAAATTGAATCAATTAAACTTGACGTTATAGAACCTCCTAAAATACTTACACCAATTAACTTAGAGAATAAAAGGGTAAGTTATTTAAATGAAATTAAACCGGTAGAAATCTTGGATTCGGCAAAAGACAATGTTGAAGTTTTATTTGATAAAACCTCAAAACCTAAAATAAAAATTAATAATTTAAATACTGACAAAGAAGTATATTTAAAAGTAAATGATCCAATTAAGCCAGTTAATTTAAACATTCAAAGTGTCAGCTATTTTAATGAGATTATTGAACCAAAAAAATTCAAAGTATCTAAGATAGATTCTTTAAAACTAGCCTTTATTAATTCAAATAAAAAATATAAAACTAACACATTAAAAGATAGAACTGCTAGTTATTTAAATGAAGTTAAACCAAAAGCAAAACAGATATCTTTAGATTTTGATAGAATAGAAGTAGAAGTTAAACCTGGAGTAATTAATAAACAGTTTAATAAAGTAGTTTTAAAAGATAAAGATGTTACATATCTCAAAGAGGTAATTAAACCTAAAAAGTTTGATTTGATAGAGTTAGATTCAAATAAAATTAAAAGCATCAAATTTTCAAATAAAAATAATAAAGTATACAAAATAATATCGCTAGATGATTCCAAGTACATATATGAAAAACCTAAAGTTGAAAAATATAGTAATGAATTTGATAAAATGTTTAACTCGAAACCGAGCCTTATGCAACCTATGGAAGAAAAAGAAAATCTAATAGATAACTTAATAATAATAGATATTCAATCTACTTTAGATGTGGTAGTTAACTATCATTTGATGAAAGGAATTAATTTAAAAGAATATAAAGATTCGATATCTGTAAGTAACTTAAATATATGTAATTTTGTTCTTTTATCTAAAGTATTAAAGAAATATAAAATCAGTCAAAACAAATAGTTTTGATTTTTTTGTATTAAATTGATTGATTAAAAACATTAAATAATTCACATTATAATCATAGAATGATAATGAAAGGAGACATAATATGTTTGGTAATTTTAATCAGGAAGCTAGAAAAGTATTGGTAGGAGCAAAAAGAGAAATGCATGAGCTTAGTCATCCATACGTTTCTTCAGAACATCTACTACTTTCTATATTAAAAACTAGTAATGAAGTATCAGATAGATTAAAAAAGTATGGAATAGATTATCAAATGTTTAAAAATGAAATAGTTAAAGTATTAGGAAAAGGAAGTAAACCATCTGAATGGTTTTTATATACGCCACTTTTAAAGCGAATACTTAAAAATGCAGTTATAGATGCAAAGGATAATAATGGAATAGTAAGTATAAACCATCTATTTATAAGTTTATTAGAAGAAGGAGAGGGAGTAGCAATCAGATTATTACTAGGCATGAATGTCGATATAGATGAATTGTATGATGAATTTATAAGTAAACTTTCATCAAAAAATAAAAATAGAAAATTATTAATTGATGAAATAGGAGTAGATTTAAACAAGAGAGTTTTAAGTGGTAAAATAGATCCAATTACTGGAAGAGAAAAAGAGATAAAAAGAGTTTTGGAAATATTATCTAGAAGGTGCAAAAACAATCCCATTTTAATAGGGAAAGCTGGAGTAGGAAAGACAGCTATCGTAGAAGCACTAGCCACTATGATAGTTAAAGATGAAGTGCCACTATCACTCAGAGGTAAAAGAATAATCAGTTTAGATATGGCATCTAGTGTTGCTGGAACAAAATATAGAGGTGAGTTTGAAGAGAGGATGAACAAAATACTTAGAGAAGTAGAAGAAGATGATGACATCATTTTATTTATAGATGAAGTTCATACATTAGTTGGGGCAGGTGGAGCTGAAGGAGCTATAGATGCATCAAATATATTTAAACCAGCTCTGGCAAGAGGAAAAATAAGATGTATAGGAGCAACTACAACTGAAGAGTATAAAAGGTATATTGAAAAAGATAGTGCTTTAGATAGAAGATTCCAGAAAGTTAAAATAAATGAACCAGATAAAAAAACGGTAAAAGACATACTTATGAACTTAAAAAAATTATATGAATCTTATCATAAAGTTATTATAACAGAGAGTATAATAGATTTAATTATAGATCTATCATCAAAGTACATTTATGGTAGAAATGAACCAGACAGGTCGTTAGATGTATTAGATGAAGTTTGTGCAAGAGTTTCTATAAGAGAAAGTAGAGATTTAAAAGAATATCGAAAATTTAACAAAGAGATAAAAAATATAATTAAAAATAAAAAAGATGCAATAATGAAAAATGATTTTGACAAAGCGTCAAAATATAAAAATAAAGAGTATGAACTGATGAATAAAATCAATACATTAGAACTTTCATTATTTAAAAATAATCGAAAAAAGGTTACTAAAGTTGATGTTGCTAAAGTTATCAATATGAAAAGTGAAATACCTATATATGAGATATTAAATGAAAAAAAATCAGTTGTGAAAAACATAGAAAAAGAATTTAAAAATACAATAATAGGACAAGATGAAGCAATATTAAATATGAGCAAGATATTTAAAAAAATAAAACTTGGATATAATGATGGACTTTATACAATGCTTTTATGCGGACCTTCAGGAGTAGGTAAGACTAAATTAGCCTCTATATTTGGAGAAAAATTAGTAGGTAAAAAAAATGTGATTAAAGTAGATTGCTCAGAGTATAAAGAGCCTCATAGTATATCTAAAATTATAGGTTCTCCTCCCGGATATGTAGGTTATAATGATAACCATTACTTATTAGAGAATATTAAAGATCGACCATATTCAGTTTTAATATTAGATGAGATAGAAAAAGCTCATAGTAATGTAATTAACTTATTCTTAGGCCTTTTGGATGATGGAAAAATAAAAAATAGTAGGGGAGAAGATATAATATTTGATAATGTAGTAATAATTATGACTTCTAACACAGGATTTTTAAAAACTGATGTTGGATTTAATAAATATACAAATGAAAACGTAAAACTTAATGAAAACTTTTCCATTCCATTTATGAATAGAGTAGATAATGTTATACCTTTTAATAATTTAAATGAAAAAAACATAAGTAAAATTGTAGTTCAAAAACTTAAAAAGTTAAAGACAAAATATCAAGATGAAATAATTATAGAAAAGACGGATAAATTAATTAAAGACATAATTAATTGTAGTGAATATAAAACTTATGGGGCAAGGAGAATAGATAAAATAATAAAGGATAAAGTAGAAAACGTTGTAATAGATAAAATATTAGAAAGTGAAGATAAAACATGCATTGAAAGCCTAACCTAAGCAATTTGACAACTCATAAACTTTGTAGTATTCTATTAACCACTAGGGGGGAATAATAATGAAAATTGAAGAATTGCATTTTAATAAAATGATTGAAAACAAACTTAAAATGATTGGTAAAATATATTATATTGATGAGTTAATATCATATAATGAAGATGAACTGTTGGCTTTTTTATCAAGTAGTGAGATAGAGACAGTAGAAAGCAGATTGAAAGAAAATGGACTATATCTTCACATGGTAAAATCAGTTAGTAATTTGGGATTAAAAAAGGAAACAGTATCATTTTTAAGAGACAGTTACATACATACATTAGATGAACTGTTGTTATCTAAAGATATAGATTTATACGATCACACTAATGAGATAGATGAGAGTCTAAGTAAAAGAAAGCTAATTAGAGTATGTAATTCAAAAGATAAAATCAAATTGTTAAGAGATATTAAAATAAGAAGTTTAGTTCTAAAATACAATATCTATGAATTTAGAACAAATAAGGAGAGAAATGGATTAAGCCATCTACCTGATAAACATGATAGTGTAAGAGTATTAGGTGGAAAATGTGAATTTCTAGAGGCGATGGGAATAAAAGTAATAGATGATATTCTAAAACTTAACAGAAGAGAATTTTTACAAATAACTCTATTACTTGGAGAAGATAACCTACTAGATAAACTTCATGAATTAGGTTTTACATGCGCATGGGAATTTGATGAAACATATAAAGATGCTATAAAATTAAAACAGTTATATATAAAATAGAAGAGTCTGAAAATAATCAGACTCTTTTAAAATCTACAAAAAACCTTTTATACCAAACTAGAAATACAAACACTGTCCAAAGTTTCCTACAGTTGTTCTTTTTAGACGTGTAGTGCTCATCTAACATTTTAATTAATAACTTTTGGTCAAAAAATTCTTTAGTGAAATCCTCATTAAATAAATCTTTTACGATATTGTAATATTTTTCTTCTCTAAACCACTTTATTATAGGAACTGGAAAACCTTTTTTTCTCCTTTTATACCACTGTTCAGGTATTCTTTTAGCTGCCGCTTTTCTCAAAATATACTTAGTTGTATTGTGAGATAGTTTATAATCAGTAGGTATTGTTTTAGCAACTTTAAAAACCTCTTTATCCAGTATTGGAACTCTAAGTTCCAAGGAATTCGCCATACTCATTTTATCAGCTTTTAAAAGAATGTCATTACAAAGCCAAAAATACATATCCAAGTATTGCATTTTAGTTAAATCATCCTCATCTTTAACTTTATCATAGTATGGTTTAGTTATATCTTGATATTTTAAATCACTCTTATATTTGTCAGAAAGTATTTTATTTGCCTCTCTATTGTTAAATATAAAAGCATTTCCAACATAATAATCCTCAAGTTTAGAACCACCTCTAGTTAAAAAGTTTTTTCCATGAAAACTAGGGAAAGGTGAGACTAAACATTTGATAAATTTTCTAATAAAGAAAGGAATTTTTTTATATTTTTTTAACAACTTATCTTCTTCATATGAAGTATATCCACCAAAAAGTTCATCTGCTCCTTCACCAGATAAAACAACTTTAACATCTTTAGCCGCTAGCTTAGATAGAAAGTAGAGTGGAACAGCAGATAGATTTGCCGTAGGCTCATCTGCATAATACTGTACCTTATCTATACTTTCAAAAAAGTCATCAGAATTAATTAATTCATTTTTATTTTCAATTCCAAGAATATCAGATAGATCTTTTGCCATAGGAACCTCATTAAAATCTTTATAGTCAAATCCCACAGAAAAAGTTTTATCAGGTTTTAAGTAACTGACGACATAAGAAGAATCTATTCCTCCAGACAAATATGCACCTACGGGAACGTCACTTATAATGTGATAATCAATAGATTTAGTAATAGTATCGTCTATTTTATTAACCAGCGTATCAAAGTGTTGTTTTTTAGGTTTAAAATTGATATTGTAATACTCTTTAATATCCATACTGTTATCATCAAATTTGTATTTAAAATAGTGACCAGGTCTCAACTTGTAAACACCTTTAAAAAATGTTTCATTTAAAACAGAAGTCTGAAAAGTCAAATAAGGTTTTATTGCATCTTTATTAACTTCTTTAATAAAATCAGGGTGATAAAGTAAACTCTTTATCTCAGAAGCGTACATGAAAGTTCCATTCATATTCGCATAGTAAAAAGGTTTTTGACCAAAATGATCTCTAGCGCCGAATAAAACTTTTTCTTTTTTATCCCATATTACAAAAGCAAACATTCCTCTTAATTTATCTAATATACCTTCCTTATACTCTTCATAACCTAATAGTATTACTTCAGTATCGGTTTTAGTTTTAAAACTATATCCTTTTTTTATCAAATCTTCTCTAATTTCTTTAAAATTGTAAATTTCACCATTAAATGTAATTATCTTATCACCAGATGCATTTTTAATAGGCTGCCTTCCACCTTTTAAATCTATGATAGAAAGTCTTCTAAATCCCATTGATATAAAATCATCTTTATAATAATCCTCATCATCTGGACCTCTATGAATTATTGCATCATTCATTTTTTTTATGTAACTTTTATCTTTTTTATTTATGTATCCACAAAATCCGCACATATACTTCTTCCTCTCTATATTTTAAAACATTCCAAAACATTATCAACTAAAATTTCTATAGGATCTATAAAAGCATAATCTAACTGTAAATCCCTTTTTACAACAGATAGTTCAGTACATCTTAGTATATTCTATCTAAATCTATATTATCAATTAGTTTTTTAGAAACATCTTTACCTATTTTTACACACTTATATTATAATAACTAAATTGTTTTTACTTCGAATTTTTCTAATATTATGTAATCATATCATATAATAGTGAAGATGCAAGAGGACCTAAACCTCCTACAATAGCTAAATCGTATTTCATTGTTCCTCCTTAGGTGGATATAATTTAAATAATTTATAATCCTTTAGATAGATTCTGTTAATCCAAAACCATCTATATAAATTACAATCTTTTGAATATTTTAAAGTGTAATCGTATTTTCCTTTTTTTATCAAATCATTTGCCTCATTTAACGCATTTACATTATAAACATATTTTCTTAGTAAGCCTTTTGGAGTTGCTAGCCATAAAAATTTATTGTAGTTGTATACTGTTTCATCATCTTTATTATAAATGTAATCATCAACTATAAATTTGGATAAGTTTAAACCTGCACAAGTAGTAAAAAAACTGCTTCTTCCTTGTCTAATGTTTATTTCAAATAGTTTATATTTTTTATCCCTATAATCATATTTAATATCAAAATTAGAAAAACCTACATACTTTATACCTTCTAAAAAATTTTTAATTTTACTATATAAAACCTCATCACCATCAGATATTATAGCTTTATAATTTCCAATTCCATATGGCGTGTGTTCTTCAAGTATACATTTACCTAAACACATCATTTTAACTCTACCGTGTTTGTTGCTGTAGCAGTTCATAACCCACATAGAATCGTCATTTCCTGGAATGAAATCTTGAACAATAATGTTGGATTTGTAACCTGAATTATATATTTTGTCTACTGTTTTCTTAAGTTCATCTTTACTATTTAATTTGTAACTTTTTTCTTTTCCCTCAAATGAAACTTCTAAATAATCTTTAGAACTTGCAGGTTTTAAAGCAACTGGAAACTCAAAAGGAATATTAATTTCATCTCTACTTTCATAATCAATTACGTATGTACTTGGATAGTCTAAGTTGTATTTTTCACACATCTTATAAAATGAATCTTTACTTTCAAGTAAATCCTTTAGTTTTTTATTCATAAAAGGAACGATAAAATATTCCTCTAATATTTTCCTATTATTGACAATTAAATCCGTATACCATTCAGCGCACGATAATAAAATTAACTTATCGTATTTTTTCTTGTATTCTTTACCAATATTTAATAATACTTTTTTAAATACTTTTTCATCAGTTAATTTATCATACACTTTTACATCTATTATTCTACTTTTTCTCGTTTCAATTAGTGGAACTTTGCCTAAAGCGAGAGATTTAACTTTGTATTTTTCATAAAAAGATCTCGCAAGACCGTAAGCATTAGAATCAGTTCCCAATATTACAGGAATAAACTTTTCCATAAAATCACCTGACATTATTTTATCATTTTATATATGATAAGTAAATTAAACTATAAAATTTTTAAATATTTTTTTCCACATTTGATTGTGGAAAAACTAGTAAAATAAAGGGGAAACTAAATGTGTAAAGTGCTAGACATGTATAGTAAGTGTCAAAAAATGAAGGAAAATGCTTGCACTTACAACACACGCCGTGTTATAATCATTTTAGGTGAATTTATGATTCAAGAAATAAAAGTCATACTAGACTCAAACGCAAATATACCTTTAGAAGTAAAAGATGAAATAGTAAAACTAATAGAAATATTTCATAGTACTTTTAAAGACGTCAGTTTAGATAACTTAAAAGAAAAATTAAAAACACTTAAAATAAAAAGGGAAAGTATGTTTTTAACTAAACTTCCATGTGAGTATAAACCATTTACAAATGAAATATTGATAAATGCACCAAGATTGGAAGAAAGTGATGCTGCCCACTGGTTCATGCATGCACTTATTGGAGTTATAACATCTAAAGATAACTACTACGGTTTTAACAATTCAGAAAATACACTAGTTGCTTTAAACGAGGGATATACAGAGATTATTACAAACAACTTAGTTGGAGATGTGGAAAACAATTTCTTTGCTGATGAAATTATAATTACTAATCTAATAAGTAAAGCAGTTGGAGAAGACATCCTATATGAATCATTTTTCAATAACGATTCAGAAAGACTTATAAAAGCGATGATTGAAGCGGAGGAAAAGTAGTATGGAAAACAGTTCATTACCAGAATTTTTAGATAAAGCCAACAAAAACTTTTATAATAAACAGGGAAGTGAAGAGTATGAATCACTTATACCTGAGATGCAAGATATTATAGATAAAATGTTTAAAAATATACCAGCTTATAATTACTATAACATCGATGAGATGCCAAACTTATCATCATTTAATGTCAGTTATACAGCTAATTCATTTAAAGAGTTTGAAAAAAACTATCAAGCAAGGCATAGTGAAATAGAAAATGCTCAAGTTATGCACAAATAAATTATGTATTAATTACATAATTTTTTTAATAAATAAAATGTTTAAAATACCAAAAACTGTGTTATAATGTATTTGTTGTTTGAAAAAACTATAATCTGAGAAGTAGTAGTAAAAATATAAGTTAATTATAGAGAACTGATTATATGGTGGAAAATCAGTATTTAACTTTTTTGCGAATTCACCTCAGTAGTTTTGTTCGTCTTATGCACGTTACCGCATCTAAATAGAGGTAGATTAAATCTATGAACTAAGGTGGTACCACGTATAATCACGTCCTTAAATGAGATGTGATTTTTTTATATAAGGAGGAAAAGTTATGGATGATTTAGTTAAACAGTTAAAAAGAGATTTAGAAAATTTAAACAAGATGCCAGAACTAAACGATGTAAAGGCAAAATATTTAGGAAAAAAGGGAAGTATAAGTGCTCTTTCTTCAAAGATGAGAGAGTTAAATAATGAGAAAAAAAAGGAATTTGGTATTACCTTAAACAAAATTAAAAATGACGCAAATGAACTTATAAACTTAAAGAGATGTGAAATAGAAAGAAGAATTTTAGAAAAAAAACTAAAAGAAGAAACTATTGATATTACTCTTCCTGGAGTAGACATACCTATGGGAAGTCCAAGCATAGTTGAAAAGATGGTCGAACAGATAGAACAAATACTTATGAGTATGGGTTATGATGTCGTAGATGGACCAGAAATAGAAAAGGATAAATACAATTTTGAGATGCTCAATATTCCTAAAGGTCATCCAGCAAGAGATGCCCAGGACACTTTCTATATAGAAGGAAATGAAATACTTTTAAGAAGTCAAACATCGCCTGTACAAATTAGAACGATGTTAAAAGGAAATGGACAGACGCCTATCAGAATGATATGTCCAGGAAAGACATATAGAAGAGATGATGATGATGCAACTCATTCACATCAATTCATGCAGATAGAAGGGCTTTTAATAGATAAAAAAGTTTCACTTTCAGATCTAAAAGGAACATTTGACGTTATTGCAAAATCAATTTTTGGAGAAGATACAGAGACGAGATTTAGACCGAGTTATTATCAATTTACAGAGCCTTCTGTAGAGATGGATATTAAATGTCATCACTGCAAGGGAAACGGATGTAACATATGTAAAAATACAGGATGGATTACCGTATCTGGTGCGGGAATAGTTCACCCTAATGTACTTAGAAACTGTGGATATGATCCAGATAAGTGGCAGGGATTTGCCTTTGGATTTGGTGCCGAAAGATTAGCTATGATTAAATACAACATAGATGATCTAAGAGTCTTTTATACAAATGATCTAAGAGAGAGTAAAACATTTGACAGAAAGGAGGCCGAATAATGATAGATTTACAGTGGGTAGGAGATTATATTGATCTTTCTGATCAGGATTTAAATGAGCTTGCAAAAAAGATAACTAAGGCAGGAATCAATATAGAAAAAGTCATAAGTAATCACATAGATAATTTAGTAATTGGAAAAGTTATTAAATGTAAAGAGCACCCAGATTCAGATCATCTTCACGTATGTACAGTTGATGTAGGTGATGAAAAACTTCAGATTGTTTGCGGTGCTCCTAATGTAAAAGAAAATATGAAAGTAATAGTTGCTCTTCCAAAAGCAATATTACCAGGTGATTTTGAAATAAAGAAAAGTAAGATAAGAGGAGTAGAATCAAATGGAATGTTATGTGCTCTATTTGAACTTGGACTAGAAGAAAAGACAGAAGAAAACTACAGCAAAGGAATTGAAGAAATTGATCAAAACGCACCTGTAGGAATGGACGCATTAAAGTATCTAGGTTTAGATGATACCCTATATGAATTAGATATCCATAAACACAGAAATAATGACTGTTATTATCACATAGGGTTTGCCTATGAAATATCAGCTATTTTAAATAGAAAAGTAAAACTTCCTGTAGATAATTATAAAGAGATTAAAGATGATGTATGTGATGAGGTAAAACTAGAGGTTAAAACAGATAAATGTCCATACTATTTAGCCAAAGAAGTAAAAGATGTTAAAATAGGTGAAAGTCCAGAGTTTATTAAAAGAAGATTGAAATCATATGGAATGAGAAGTATTAATAACGTAGTAGATATATCAAATTATGTCATGCTTGAATATGGACAGCCACTTCACTTTTTCGATAAAGAAAAATTAGGCGATAAAATAGTTGTAAGAACTGCTAAAGAAAATGAAAAAATAACTACTTTGGATGAAGAAGAGAGAATTTTAACACCTAATGATATAATCATTACCGATGGTAAAAAACCTATCGCAATAGCTGGAGTAATGGGAGGCTTAAACACAGATGTAGATGAAAATACAAAAAGTATAATTGTTGAAAGTGCGATATTCGATAGTGTAAGTGTGAGAAATACATCATCTAGACTAAACTTAAAAAGTGAATCATCTATTAGATTCGGCAAAGGTCTATCTTATGAGTATACTAATAAGGCTATAGATAGAGCATGTCATCTACTTGAAAAATATGCATCAGGTAAAGTTTTATCAAATACAGTTAAACACGATAAAATAGATAAGAAAGAGAAAAAATTTACCTTTAAAACAGAACAGATAAACGATATACTTGGAATTGTCTTAACTGATGATGACGTTAAAAAAGAACTCGAAAAATTAGATTTCCCATATGAATATAAAGATAAATTATTTACAGTTACCATACCTTTAAGAAGACTCGATATCGACTGTAATGTAAATGATATTGCCGAAGAAATTGGAAGGCTTTATGGATACAATAATTTAAACTCTACACTTCCAAAACTTTCAACTAGAAAAGGGGAGTATATTGGTGATGTTAAATATAGAAAAACAATATCAAAAAGGCTTAGAAATTTAGGACTAAATGAATGTAAAACTTATACCTTAATATCACCAGATATGGCAAAGATGTTTAAATATGAATCTAAGGAAAATGTCATACTTCCAAACCCTATGAGCATAGATAAATCAGTAGTTAGAACGTCACTTATCCCCTCACTTTTAAACGTATACAATTATAATAAATCAAGACAAGTAGAAGATGTGATGATATATGAGATAAGTAAGACATATGATAAAAAATATACCGAAGAAAGTAAAGTTACTTGCCTTATGAGAGGAAATTATATATCTAGTTCATTTGAAAAAATAGTAATGCCAGTTAATTTTTACGTCGTTAAAGGAATACTTTGCAGTTTATTAGATTACTTAGGCTTTAAAAACAGATATACTTTTGAAAGATTAGATAATAAAGATATGCATCCAGGTATGAGCGCATCAGTATTATTAGATAGAAAGCAAATAGGAATTATAGGAAGAGTACATCCATCTATTATTAAAGATGATGTTTACGTATTTGAAATTAGTTTAAATTCACTTATGACAAAAACTAAACCTATAAAGTATAAAGCAGCATCAAAATATCCACAAGTTGTAAAAGATGTTTCATTTGTTGTAGATGGAACTGTTACAAATGAAGAGATTATTAAGGTAATTAAAAAAGCTGGAGGAAGACTTTTAAAGGGTGCAAGAGTATTCGATTTATATAGAGGTGAAGGAATAGGTATTGGTAAAAAGTCTATCAGTTACTCACTAACATTTTCATCAGATGATAGGACTCTAAGTGAAAAAGAAGTAATGGAACTATTTGAAAATATTATTAATAATGTTAAAGACAAAGTCAATGCAATTGTTAGAGATAGATAAGACCACTTTTGTGGTTTTTTTCTTAAAAAATGTTATAATCTATTTAGAGGAGTTTGTTTTATGATTAAATTTAGAAGACTTTTTGTATCACTAATTGGACTTTTACTACAGCTTTCACTTCAAATGTTTATATATCTATATCTAGAAAGTTATCTACACATAGTTGGAGTCATATACTTTACACTTGGACTATTAATAGTTCTATCGTTGATAAAAAACAGTAAGAATTATTCTTTTGATCTTCCTTGGATCATTATTATATTATTATTTCCACTAGTCGGTGGGTTGATGTATAGGATAATTAAAACAAACAAAGAAAAAAGTGTAAGACTAAAAAGCATTAGAAAAAGTGAAATAGATAGTAAGAAATATTTAGTTCAAGATAAAAGTATAAGAAAGAAAATAGAAGATAATGGAAATTTAAAATATATAACAGATTATGCATCATTTCCCGTTACTACTAATAATGATGTAGATTACTATTCACTGGGTGAATATGGATATACCGAAGTGATTAAAGAGTTAAAAAAAGCAAAAGAGTTTATCTTTTTAGAATATTTTATTATAAAAAAAGGAAAGATGTGGGACAGTATATTAGATATTTTAAAAGAAAAAGCCAAAGAAGGAATAGATGTAAGAGTAATATATGATGATTTTGGGTGTTTAACTTCATTAGATAAGTATTACTATAAATATTTAGAAAGTTTAAATATAAAATGTATATCTTTTAATAAGCTTAAACCGATTGGCGGAGTTTTTATGAACAATAGAGATCATAGAAAGATATTGGTAATAGATGGTAAAGTAGCCTTTTCTGGTGGAATAAACCTAGCTGATGAATACATAAATGAAGAAGTTAGATTTGGTCAATGGAAAGATAATGTCATTAAGGTTAAAGGTGATGCAGTATTTAGCTATACAGTGATGTTTTTAAGTATGTGGAATGCTTACAGAAAAGATGATGATAATTATTTAAAGTTTAAACGTAACTTTGATAAATCTGATAAAGGGTTTCTCGCACCTTACTCAGAAACTCCACTTGATAATGATGTTACTGGTGAAAATATTTACTTAAATATAATTAACTCAGCTAAAAAATATGTATACATAATGACACCATATTTGATAATAGATACAGATATGATTAAAGCCTTAGAACTTGCATCTAAAAAAGGAGTAGATATTAGAATAGTCATTCCAAATATTCCAGATAAAAAGTTAGTCTATTTAGTAACTGAATCTTACGCGAGAACCCTTATTTCTCATAATGTAAAAATCTATAAATATAAACCTGGATTTGTCCATTCAAAAGTATTTGTTTCTGACGATAAAATTGCAACTGTAGGAACACTTAACATGGATTATAGAAGTTTATATCTCCACTTTGAATGCGGTCTATATATGGAAAATGTTAAAACTATAAAAGACATTAAAAAAGATATGTTAGATACAATAGACAAAAGTCATTTAGTAAAAACCGAGAAGGAGAAAGTAGGATTTTTCAGGAATTTGTTTGAATCTCTAATTCGATTAATCGCGCCACTACTTTAATTGGTGTAGCACTCCCTCTTGACAAGTGCTAAAAAAAGTGATATAACATAATTGTAGAACATTTCTACAGAAGGTATTTGGCATTGTGCTACCATTTGTAACACGTTTTATGAAAGGAAGATGATAAATATGATGCTTATGCCAAGAAGAAATTTTGATTTGTTTGATGACTTTTTTGATGATGGATTTTTAAAAGGAAGACAAAACAGTTTGATGAAAACCGATATTAAAGAAAATGAAAATGAATATGTATTAGACATCGATATGCCAGGATTTGAAAAAGATAACATTAACATGTCTTTAAATAGTGGCTATCTAGAGATATCAGCTAAAGTTAAAAAAGAAGAAAATGACGATCAGTTTATTAGAAGAGAGAGATTTTACGGAGAATGTTCACGTAGTTTCTATGTCGGTGATGATGTTGAAGTTACAGATATTGATGCAGAATTTAAAAACGGAATTTTAAAAGTTAAAATACCTAAAAAAGAGTCTCAAAAACAAATTGAAGAATCTAAACAGATTGAAATAAAATAAAAAAGAGGGTAAAAAACCTCTTTTAATATTGAAAAAGTAGGCTAAAAGCCTACAAATTCATCAAGAAAAGAAATTAGTTTTCTTTTCTAACGTTGAAAAGTAAATAAAGTACGAAAACATCAAATAAGACACTGATTAGACTAGATATACTAAATGTCCTAATTAATCCATAACCACCAGCAACCACGCTTAAAATAGTTAAAACTAATATCAAAGTACTTTTACTTCCATCTTTAGCAGCTCTTCTAAGTAAAAATCCTTCTAATAAAGTAACTAAAGCTGTAGTAGTAAGTGCAATTCCAATTAATGTACTAGGAGATATATTAGTTCCATCTGGGATAGTAATATTAGCAGTCTTAATTGCTTCATTTATTACATCGTTATTTATACTTGTAAATGCTAATATAGCAATTATAAGTATCAATACTCCACCAATAATATCAAGCCATCCGAAAATATTTAATATTTTGCTTGAAGTCTCTTTTTTCATACTATTCCTCCTCTCTGCGTACATTATACAATAATGCGACAAAAAACGCAAATTGAATAAAGAATTTTTTTAATGTATAATTTAAACATAAGGAGTTGATTTTAGTGAATGAAAAGGATATAGAAAAAGTTTATAAGGTAAGAGATAATTCACATTCACCCTACAGTAATTTTAAGGTAGGTGCACTTTTAAAGTGTAAAAATGGCAATATATATACAGGATGTAATATAGAAAACCATGGAATACAAAGCATATGTGCTGAAAGAGTAGCTTTTGTAAAAGCACTATCTGAAGGAGAAAGGGAATTTGAAAGCATTATAGTAATAGGTGGACATAAAGAAGATATAAATAATGAATGTATGCCATGTGGATACTGTAGACAATTTATGAGTGAATTTGTTGACAAAGACTTTAAAATATATACAATGAAAAATGGACAAATCAAAGAGTATACTATGGCACAAATACTTCCCAATTCATTTAACAATTTATAAAAAAACTTACAAACTATTACAGTCTGCAAGTTGTTTTTTTAATGGAGGGCCTAGTCGGATTTGAACCAACGATCAGGGAGTTGCAGTCCCATGCCTTACCACTTGGCTATAGACCCATAAACAAAACACAATTAAATTTTACACTATAAGTAATTTTTTGTCAATCAAATCTTATCTAAATAATTTTATGTATACTATGTGTAAAAAAATGAATAAATATTTTTTTTTAATAAAATAGATGATATAATTAACTTGGTGGTGATAAAAATGGAAAATAAAGAATTAGTTTTTATAGCAAACGATCCTGACAAACAAGAAGAGATAGATTTGTTAGTTAGAGAATTAAAACTGATGGGTCATAGTGATGAAAGTATTACAATTATTGGTGAACATTCAAAATTGTTTACTACAAAATTAGTAGAAGAAAAATCAAAGAGTATTTAATTATGTATGACAGAATATTTATTTTAATTCCAACCTATAATCCCAAAGATAAATTAAAAGAACTAATAGAAAAACTTCAAGCAAACAACTTTAACAATATATTGATCGTTAATGATGGCTCAGAAGATGATAGAGTTTTTTATAAAATTAAAAATGTTAAAGTTATAAGTTATGGGGTGAATAGAGGAAAAGGTTATGCTTTGAAATATGGATTAAATTATTTAAAAGGAATTGACTTTGATGGAGTAATTACTGTAGATGATGATCTTCAACATACTATTTCGGATATTGAGAAAATTGCAAAATCATTTATAAGTGATAAAGGAGTATACTTAGGTACTAGAGACTTCAAAAAAGCACCAACATTAAGAAGAAAAGGAAATGAAATATCATCAAAATTATTTAAAATTTTTCATGGTCAAAACATACCAGACACTCAAAATGGACTTAGATGTTTTCCAAAAGAATTAATTTCAAAACTATATAATATAGATGGTGACGGTTTCGAATATGAATTAAATGTCTTAAAATATCTGACACATAGTAAAATAAAAGTAAATTTGGTAGATATACAAACTGTTTATAAAACAAGTAAGTCGCATTTTAATATAGTTAGAGATTCAATTAAAATATTAAAATGCATAATAAAAAAATAAGCACATTACGAAATGTATTTAGTAAAAGGTGAAAAACGCATTGTCAGATATTAATCAGTACAATAGGTAGGGGTAGTACTTTCATGAATAATATGAAGTGTAAATTATGATTTAGAAAACAAAAAAGGTATTATGAGGACACGTGCGTTTTTCTTTTTTTATCCTGACAATTTGGTCCTCGATTAAGACTATAACACATTCATAAAAATTCGGTCAAACAGGTAAATTGTACAAAATGACTAAAAAACAATGACAGTTTTAATCAAAAAACACATTTATTAACTCAAAATAGTAAAATTGAATCAAAATATATTATTAAATTCACTTTTTTACATAAAATATAATTTTTTTTCTAAACTTGTAAATAGTAGTATTTTAGGTTATACTTATTAGTAGAAAACAGAGGAGTTGATCAGATGGCAAAAAGAAATAGAAAACTTGGAAGTGGTTTTACTTTTTTAACATTTATCTGTAACCTATTCATGTTTTTAGGTAGTGGATATCTAATATATCAACTGTCACTTTTAAAAAATGTTGAAAACAATTTAAGGCTTATTGGATCAATTATCTTAGGACTATTCTGTCTTCTTCTTTTAATAATTTCATTTAAATTTAAAAGAAAAGGAAAAAAAGGTAAACTGTTTATAACATTATTTTTGATTTTATTAATAGGAGCTGCTGGATTATTTGGGGGATATAATGTAGATAAAGTATATAGTGCACTTAATAAAGTAAGTGATACATCTGGATATAAGACATATTCGTCAAGTTTAGTCACTTTAAGCACTAATAAAGCATCATCTTTAGAAGATATTGATGATGATGTACTAGGAATTCTTTCAGATAAAGAGAGCTTAGAGGGAAACATCATTCCAAAAGAATTAATTAAAGAGAAAAAATTAAAAAATGAAACAAAAGAGTATAGTACCTTTATAGAGATGATTGATGATCTGTATGCTGGAAAGATTAACTATATATTTCTTCCAACAAACTATTCAGTAATGTTTGGAAGTATGGATGGATATACAGATATTAAAGATAAAACTAAAATAATACATACAAAGAAGAAAAAAGTTAAAGAAAAAGGAAGCAAAAGTACAGGTAAATCAGTAACGGAGCCTTTTACTGTACTAATTATGGGAGTAGATAGTGAAGAAGAGGGTATTAAAGGAAGTTCTTTTAATGGGGATTCACTTATGTTGATAACCTTTAATCCTAAAACGCTGAACACGACCATCCTAAGTATCCCTCGTGACTCATATGTCCCAATATCTTGCTTTGCAGGTAAGAGAAAAAATAAAATTACCCATGCAGCATGGCAAGGAGAAGAATGTATGATGGATACCATTAAAGATTTATTAGATGTAGATATTGACTACTATGTGAAAATAAACTTTAGGGGAGCTGTAGAACTTGTAGATACTTTAGGCGGAGTTGAAATAGATGTTCCATACAATCTATGTGAGCAAGATAGCTATAGAAGATGGGGGAAAAATACAGTATATATAGAAAAAGGACTTCAAACTCT
Organism: Bacilli bacterium; assembly: GCA_017511945.1. Taxonomy (GTDB): domain Bacteria; phylum Bacillota_I; class Bacilli_A; order RF39; family UBA660; genus Coprosoma. Next base: position 27,168 of record JAFWHR010000026.1, read on the forward strand.
AGATGGAGAAAAAGCCTTGGCTTTTTCGAGAAATAGACACCCTAATCCTGAAATGTGTTCAGCTAAATGGACAAACTATAATAGTAGTGATTTTATAAGGGGAATGCACCAGCAAGAAGTTGTTGGAGCTATATTAAACAAAATCAAAACGGCTAAAAATCTAGATACCATTTATAAATTATTAGATACCATCAGTAATAACATGGTTACAAATATGAGTACTGATCAAATATTATCTTTATATAATGTATTTAAAGATGTCGCAAGTCATACAGATAAAGATACTAACATGGCAGATGTACTTGGTTTTAATAGATTACAGTTAAATGGATATGATACCAGAATAGTAGATTACGGCGGAACTAATTTATCACTTTACAATTATGTACTATATAAATCATCAGTAAAAGAAGTTTCAGACGCAATGAAAGAAAATTTAGGAATCAAGAAAAGTAAAACAGTTAAGACATTTAGTTTTAATATAAATACACCTTATGAGAAAGAAGTTATTGGAGCTAAAACTACTGATAATACAACTGTAGTTCAAGTACCTAATTTTGTAGGACAACTTGTAAGTTATGCTCAAAGTTGGGGTTCTAAAAATGGGGTAAGCATTGTTGTTAATGGTGGAAATGGATATGTACTTTCTCAAAACGTTCCAGCAGGAGCTAATGTCGAGGATGTTAAATCAATTACAGTTTCATCAGGTGGAACAAATAGTGAAACTAAAAAAACAGATACTACAAAAGAAACTAAAACTAATGATACAAATAAGATTAATGACAAAAATAAGACTAATGAAAAAAAAGAAGAAGATCCAGCAATTAACAACAGCGGGGTAACTAATAACACAGATAGTGATAAAGAAACTGAAACAGATAATGATGATAATGAAAATTAGGGTTCAACTCTAATTTTTATCATTTACAAGCCTAAAAAATAATGATAAAATTAAGTTGGTGATTTTCTTTGAAGTATGTTTTATTTGGAGTTAAATATGATGGAAGCAGAGATTATATTTGCGCGACAGATTTTTTAGAAGAAATATCATTAAGTATGTTTTACAATACTAGAGAGTATGATTATGCTTTTGTTATAGACAATACTATTAGACAAATTATTATAGAAATAGATTTTATAGATTCATCAAAAATACAGAAAAAACTAGTTAAGACAACACTTAGGAAAGAGGGATAAAATGGATAGAAAAGAATATGCAGATTTTTTAATAAAGACAACACATGATTATAACTACTATTTAGATAAATATAAAAAGAGAGAGTTAAAAGAAGGAGCAATGGTAACGAGACTTGCTCCAAGTCCTACTGGAATGGTACATTTAGGAAGCTTATATTCAGGTTTTATCGATAAGGTAATGGCTAGTCAAAGTAATGGAATATGTTATTTAAGAATTGAAGATACCGATACAAAAAGAACAGTTGAAAATGGAGTAAACACTATTATAGATAGTCTAAACAAATTTGGAATTACATTTGATGAAGGTGTGGCAATAGATGGTGAAAAAGGCGAATACGGTCCATATGTTCAAAGTAAAAGAGAAGATATTTATAAAGCTTTTGCTAAAAAACTGATAATTGAAGATAAGGCCTATCCTTGTTTCTGCACTAAAGAAGATGAGGAACATAACAAAGAAATTCAAACTAAAAATAAAGAACAAATTGGCTACTATGGCAGATGGGCAAAATGCAGAAAACTTACAATGGAAGATGTAATAGAAAAGGTCAATAATGGGGATAAGTATATAATTAGATTAAAGTCACGAGGCAATCCAAATCATAAAATAAAATTTAAAGATTGTATAATAGGAAAGATGGAAATCCCACAGAATAATTTAGATATTCCAATTATTAAATCAGATGGACTACCAACATATCACTTTGCTCATGCAGTAGATGACTCTCTAATGGGTACTACTCACGTCATCAGAGGTGAAGAGTGGCTTCCCAGCTTAGATAAACACATAGATCTATTTGAATCATTAGGATTTAGAATTCCTAAATATGCACACATATCAACCCTTATGGTAGATGATAATGGAACAAGACGTAAAATATCAAAGAGAAAAGACCCATGGGCAGATGTCAATTATTTTCATAAGCAAGGAATACCAAATGAAGCATTGGTTTTGTACATGGCGACACTTACAAACTCAAATTTTGAAGCTTGGCAAAATTCCAATAAAGATAAAAGTTATAAAGATTTTGAATTTACATTTAACAAAATGTCTAAAGGTGGAACGATGTACGACTATGATAAAATAATAAATATATCCAAAAACTTTATATCTACATTAAAAGCAGAAGAAGTTTATAAAAGAGCTCTTAAATACACTAGAGAGTATGATAGAGAAATGTATGAGTTGCTAGTTAAATATAAAGATTATTCTATAGGAATATTTAATATTGAAAGAGAAAAGAGAAAACCACGCAAAGATATTGCAAGTTTTAATGATATAAAAAACCAAACTTGGTATATGTATGACGAACTATTTAAACCACAAAAATATGAGTGGGGGAAAATAACTAATTCAGATATGATTAAAAAAATATTCAGTGAATATATGGATGTATATGATTCAAATGATGATCAGGATGAATGGTTTAAAAAAATGAAAAAGGTTGCAGAAAGTTTAGGGTTTGCTCCTGAGATGAAATTGTATAGAGAAAACCCAGATAACTATAAAGGAAGTATTGCTGATTTTAGTACAGTTTTAAGAGTTGGATTAACGTCAAAAAGCATGACTCCAGATCTTTATGAAATTATGAAATTATTTGGAAGAGAAAAGATGGAAAAGAGAATAGTGAAGATATTTAATTAAAGAATAGTTATCTATTCTTCAGACTGTTGACAAATTAGTTCAATGGTCTTTTCATTTTAAAAAAAATGTATTATAATTAAATTGCGAGTTAAGTCTTACCTTTACTAAATTAAGGCCATTATAACTCGCTTTTTATGTGTGAAAATGTTATAATATAA